>JAUNCV010000225.1 GCA_030526445.1 Bacteroidales bacterium
CCAAGAAAAAGCACTGAAAATTTGGAGATTTCGGAGAAAGTGCATACCTTTGCAGAGCATAATATATTTGAAACTATGAGCAATGATATTATCAACCCAGGCCTGTATGATGATGTTTGCCGCATCATTGATCAAGGTAGAGAAAGGGCATATAATGCCGTCAGCCAGCAGATGATTGAAACCTATTGGAACATAGGCCGACGCATCGTTGAGGAAGAACAAAGCGGCAATGAACGAGCTGAATATGGCGAGCGTATCATTGAGAAACTTTCGGCTCAGCTCACGTTCAGATATGGCAAAGGATTTGGATCAAGATATCTGCGATCTTTTAGGAAATTTTACCTTGTAGCAGACAATTATCCAATCTGGAAATCGCGATTTCCAAATCTGACATGGACTCATATATTCAAGTCTCTCCGTGTAGAAGACCCTACAGCTATACGCTGGTACCTTGAGACTGCTTCGCAAGAGATGTGGAGTGTCCGCACCCTCGACCGCAATATCTCCACTCAATATTATGAGCGCCACTTCACGCAACCACAGCTCCCCAGTGCTGAGGCCGAACCCAGCAAGTATGAGTTGCTCAAAAGCCCTATTGTGGCCGAATTTCTTGGATTTAAGGAGGATTCCTCCTATTCGGAAAGCGACCTTGAGGCCTCCATCATCACCCACCTTCAGGAGTTTTTGATGGAACTGGGTCGAGGCTTTGCCTTTATGGGGCGCCAGCAGTTGGTGCGCACCGATACGCAAGATTATTTCATAGACCTGGTGTTTTATAATGTAGTGTTGAAGTGCTACGTTCTTATCGACCTGAAATTAGGAACCATCACCCATCAGGATGTTGGTCAGATGGATATGTATGTGCGTATGTACGACGAATTAAAGCGAACCGAGGGTGATAATCCAACCATCGGCATCGTGCTATGTTCGGAGACCAGCAAGGATATTGCCCGATATTCAATACTCAAAGGCAACGAACAGCTTTTTGCTGCCAAATACAAAACCTGTCTGCCTACCGAAGAGCAGTTGCGTATTGAGATTGAGCGACAAAAGGAGATCTTTAAGATGCAGCATGAAAAATAGAATATGGAGGTGACGAGACAGACGACTGACCATGTTCTTTATCTATTCACGAGCATTTACGTTCTCATTTTCGGGTATTTACGTAACAATACATCAACATTAATTCCCATTAATTAAATCGTTAATTATTCATTAATTATATTTGTCATCGAGCCTAATTAATGGTAATTCAAGTCAACCCTTAATTAATGATAATTAATGTCTCATTAACGGTAATTAATGTTTCTCTTCATTTTGCTACTCCACGCCCCCACTTTTTGGGCCCAAACGAAAAAAATGAGGCGAATTTTGAAGAAACCTGGGTGGGATGTTTTGGAAATTGAAAATAGAGCCATATCTTTGCGGCAACATAAAACAACAACCATTCTAACATGGTGTAAAATGGAGGGTGGCAGAGCCCATTCGTGAGTCAGCCAACTCTATCTTGCACAGAGATAAGATACTGATTTAGAAAACAGTATATAAAAATTTTTCTTTTTTTATCATCTAACAAAATTTTACTATGAACGAACAAAACGCCCACGAGATGGGTTCTGCTGACAACGCGTTTCGTCAGTGTCTCGAACTTATGTTCATGACCGCCACCCTCATGTTGAAGAACTATGAGCGCATGAGCGGCCAACCTTTGACCATGGCCAGTGCACCGGTGCCCATGCCCAGCGCTGCGCCCAGTGAGAAACTTTTTGGCTATATCCACCCGCTGCTCGATGAGGCCGAGGCCGTGAAGGTGGACCGCGCAGTGCGGCGCCTGTGCATGAACTTCGGCATGCAGGAGATATGCGAGTTTCTGGTGCAGCTGAAGCAGGAGGGCAAGGTGCTGCTTACGAGCAACCCGAATGCCATGTACGACGAGCTGGTGCGCATGGGGCTACCCAGTGAGAAGGAGGGATTCAGTTTTAGGTCGTTCCAACGATACTATACTGTGAACTAAAAGAAGAGGGCTTCGATGCCCTCTTTTTTTTTGCCCTTTACGGGATTTTAGGCTCAATGCCGTGGCAAAAACTGGCAAAATTTGGCAGAAACT
>JAUNCV010000226.1 GCA_030526445.1 Bacteroidales bacterium
TAGAACAAAATAGTGGAACCAAACATGCCAAGGTCGGTTCGATACTCGTCATGGTCTATCTGATTGCAGTGATCATTGACCAGCACAAAGATAGTATTCTCAAACCAAGGCTGCTGCTGAGCAGTTGCAAAGAATTGACGAAGGGCATTGTCAGTATAACGAACGCACTTATGAATAGGATTATTTCCCTCTTCGCGATAGACATTTGCATACTTTGCGGGCACTGCAAAAGGATGATGGCTCGACAAAGTGAAGACCGAAGAAGTGAATGGCTCCTTAAGATTGCCCATGTGCAGCGCATAATATTGCAGGAAAGGCTCATCCCAGATGCCCCAAGTGCCATCATAGTCGCTGCTGCCACCAAAACGGCTGTCTTCACAATATTCGTCCAGACCGAAATACTGACCGAAACCTGTGGTGCGTGAATAGCCGAGGAAGCCCATACTGCCATTAGGTGCACCATGGAAGAAGGCGCTCGAATAACCCATTTTGCCTGTCTCACTGGCAATGCCGCCTACCTGACAGAGCGACGAAGATGTGAGCACAAATGGCTCGACAAACATCGGAATACTGCTCAGCACCGAAGGCATGCCGTCAATACTCTTTCGGCCATTGCCAAAAGTGTAGTCGAAGCTGGCACAGTGCTCATAGAGTGAATCGAGAAACGTGGTATAGCCTTTGTAGTTGCCGCCTTCAAGTTTTTCGTTGTAGGCGCCCAAATATTCGCGGCCAAAACTCTCGAGAATCATCACCACAACATTGCGTTTATTGACTACACGCGCACTGTCTGGAGCCACATTATGCACAGGCGAGTAGAGAGAATCGAGCGTTGTCTGGTCAAAATACTTTGGGTCGACAAACGACTTTCTCGACATCGATCTCAGCAACGAGAAAGGTGTGTTCAGAATAGCCGCAGCCTCAGCAGGACGGTTTACATACTGGTTGGCATTACTGATGGTGATGGGTCGAACAAACGAACCGATACCGCCACGCATGCCCCAGATGCAAAGAGGAAGGAAGAGCAACAGGCACAGCAACTGTGTGATGTAGTAGTTGATAAAACCACGCTTGCCAACAGGCATCAGAGGCTGTACCCATCGCTTTGAACAGAGACAGGGACGATACAGTTTCCACAACGCTACCATCATAACTGCCCACAGCAGCACAAAGTACCAATGGTTCACCACCTCGGTGCCAAACACGGTGCCCAGGTTATTTTCGTTGGCAAACTCATCGAACACACTGCAAGTGGTGCGTCGGCCGGTGTACTTGAAATAGACTGCATCACAGAGATTGATAGCCAGACACAAGCCATTGACCACCAGATACACGCCCTTAGCAGCACGTTGCCAGCCACGCTTCTCCTTGAGGTGTACAGGCAGCAGCATCATGAGCGCATAGAGTGAATTGGTATAAAGTATGGCCGAAGTATCGAACTTCCAGCAACCCACCACAAAATCGCTCAGCGAGTTTTCGGTCAGCACGCTCTTGAGCGCCTCCCAGTTCTCAAAGATATAGGCAAATCGGCAGATGTAGTATGCCACATACACCAGCGCCAGATTGATAACAAAGTGCCACGACGTGCGGAGGGCAAGGCTGTTTGGCTTCATTCCCACAGTTCCCAAATCTCTTTATTTGTTGTTAATTTTGTTCAATAATCACATCTTTGCCATGGCCTGCTCCAGGTCGGCAATGATATCTTCTACACTCTCAATGCCTACCGAGAGACGCACCAGATCAGGAGCAACGCCTGCCTCACGCAACTGCTCTTCTGAGAGCTGACGGTGAGTGTGCGATGCTGGGTGAAGCACGCAGGTACGAGCATCGGCCACATGGGTCACGATGCTGATAAACTCAAGATTGTCCATGAACTTGATAGCCTCTTCTCGGCTGCCCTTAAGACCAAAGGCAATCACGCCACAAGTTCCATTAGGCATATACTTCTCGGCCAAAGCATGGTACTTGTTCGAAGCCAGGCCTGCATAATTTACCCAGCCTACCTTCTCGTTCTTCTCAAGCCACTCGGCCACAGCCTGAGCGTTGGCACAATGCTGCTTCATACGCAGAGCAAGGGTTTCGAGGCCCAGATTAAGCAGGAATGAATT
>JAUNCV010000038.1 GCA_030526445.1 Bacteroidales bacterium
TGGCCGCACACTGGTTATATAAAGGTCTAAAGAGCCAGGGTGCCGTGGATCAGCTCATGGCTTCGATCAGAGAGATACTGGAGCACAACGCTTCGCCCGACGACCTGATGAAAGAGATGCAGATGGGCCTGTATCAGGAGGAGATCTTCGTCTTCACCCCTCGCGGCGACGTTTTCAAGCTGCCTAAGGGCGCAACGGTGCTCGACCTCGCCTTCCAGATTCACACCAAACTGGGTCTGAGTTGTGTGGGCGCCAAGGTGGGCAACCGCAACGTCAAGATCAACTACCAGCTGCACTCGGGCGACCAGGTGGAGATTCTCACTTCGCCCCAACAGACCCCAAAGCGCGACTGGCTCAACATTGTGGTGACAGGCAAGGCACGACTGCGCATTCGCCAAGGACTCAAGGAAATTGAGAACCGCGAGGCCGAAGTGGGCAAAGAGATGCTGCAGCGCCGCTTCAAGAACAGGAAGATACAGGTGGACGAAGGTACGCTTTCGAACATCATCCTGAAGATGGGCTTCAAGACCCAGACACAGTTCTTCCATGCACTTTCGCTCGAAGAGTTTAATGTGGATGACGTCATTAAGGTCTATGACGAAATGCAGGCGCCAAGCACCCCACCCGAAGATGCCAAGTTCTCGGCTCAGGAGTTTAACTACTCTGCCCAGCGCGAACAGCAGCAAAAAGAGGGCAGCGCCAAAGAGGATGTGCTCGTGATAGACAAAGACCTCAAGGGACTGGACTACAGTCTGGCGGGTTGCTGCCACCCTATCTATGGCGACGATGTGGTGGGCTTTGTGAGCATCAGCGGCGGCATCCGCATACACCGTTGCGACTGCGTGAACATACGCAACCTGCAGGAGCAGTACCCCTACCGCATTGTTCGAGCCAAATGGAGCGGAAAGAGCGGCAGCCAGTACAGCATCACCCTGCGCGTCATTGGCCACGATGACATCGGCATTGTCTCGAACATATCGAGCGTCATAAACAAAGAACGCGACACGCTGCTGCGAGCCATCAACATTGACGCAGCGGGAGGCATCTTCCATGGCCACCTCACTGTAGTGGTGCAAGACCTCTCTTCGCTCAACTCACTGATTAAAAAAATTAAAACAATACATGGTGTTAAACAAGTGGAACGTGTTAATTAGCCTCTCGGCCGCCCTCACGCTGGGCAGCTGTTCGAACAACCATGCCGCACGCATGGAGAAACTCAGGGCTGAACACGAAAACAAATATAGAACCGAACTCAAACTGCAGCAAGACAGCCTGCGATGGGCCGACTCGGTGCTGGTGGAAATCACCCCAGTCATCAACGACATGATTGAGAAGGGAAACTTTGAATTTGTCAAGAACGAATTTGACGAATACGGCCGATTTGTGACCAAAGGCGCCGACGACACCGACAGCCACAAGGCCTGCTACCTCTATGCCGTTGTCACCGAATTTGGACAAACCCAGCTCATTTCGAAATATCACGGCAATGTAGCCTTCGGCCACACCCATGTGGTGCTGGAGGGAGGCGATGGAACAGTGTGCAGATCGAAGATTGTGCCCACCTCGCTTGAGGGAGCCAACTACCGATTCGAGAACCAGGGCATATATCACGACATAGTGACCTTTGCCAACGACAACGAGCTCCTCGCCTACATTGACATGCATCGCGACGACTCAAAACTCTGCTGCGTGCAGTATAACGACTATGGCAAACAACTGCGCTTCATCCCCACAAAGCAGGAGCAAGAGCAAATCTCTGATGCCTACCGACTGGGATGCGCCCTGGCCTTGCAGCTTCATTGCAGCCAGATGAGCAAAGTGAGTGCCGACAAAATCACGCTGCTGAAAAGCAAACTCGATGCGTTAAACAAAAAAGATAACAATTTATAAATAGTATATGAAGAAATTTTACCTGACAATGGGTGCCATGCTCGCCATCATGAGCATTAAGGCACAAATCGTCGACGATGCCGACAGCCAGTGGCTGCTGCGCAACCCTGCTTCGCCCCTGCGAGCAGAGCGAATCATTGAGATAGAAAAACAACAGATTCTCGATGACGGAACTTTCAACATCGACCCCTATGCAGAGCCAAGCCTCTCGCAGATTCCTCCAAGCCTGCAGCCTTTGCAGTATTTCTTTGAGGGTCAGCGCGAGTTGTTCGAATATAATGCCAAAGGTGACAAAGAGCATCTGGCCGAAGCACGCGCCCGTTATCAGCGCCTCTTCGATATGCACGATCCTGCCTATGAGGCTGAAGCACAGTACTATCTGGGCTACATAGATTATCTGGAGGGTGACTTTGCAACTGCCGAGGCACACTTCAAATCGCTCCCTGCCGACTCAAAATATAACAAGACCGTGCCATTCTATGAAATGCAGATGGCCTTCCTGAAGGGCGACTACAAAGGCTCGGCCGAAGTCTGCAACGAAGTATTGGGCAACCCTAACCGCTATTCGGCCGAACAGCGCGCCGAAGCAGCCCGCATCCTGGCCGAGTCGGCTTTGCAGATGGGCGACAATGCCAAGGCTCGCGCCAACTTCAACACCTATCTTGAGGCTTGCAGCGAACCCCTGCCAGGCAGTGCCTATAACGCAGCCGTGCTGGAATATCGCGCCGGACAATTTGCCCGCGCCGCTCAGCTGGCCAGCCTTGCCGCACAGAGCAACGACCCACAGCTTCACCAGTCGGCCTACATGCTGATTGGCCAGGCCAAGCTGGCTCTTGGACAGACCTCTGAGGCACGCATGGCCTTCGAGCAAGCAGTGCAGGGCAACGACGCAGCCATCAGCGAGGCAGCCGCTTTCAACATCTGTTCTATCGCACACGAAAAGGACCAGTCAATCTGGGGCGATGAGATCTCGACCCTCGAGAACTTCCTCAACACCTACCCTGTTTCGCGTTACGCAGACCGCGTGAGCGCTTATCTGAGCGAGGCTTACACCACGACCCGCAACTATGAGGCAGCCCTGGCATCGATCAACAAGATTAAGCAGCCAAACAACCAGTTGCTCACCGCCAAGCAGCGTCTGCTCAACCAGCTGGGTGCTCAGCACTATGTGAACGGCGAATATCAGCAGGCCGAACAGCGCTTCACCGAGAGCATCAGCATGGGCAACCTGGACAAGGCTTCGCGCGTGGATTCTTACTTCTGGCGTGGCGAATCGCGCTACCAGATGAAGCGTTATGACGAGGCTGCGCAGGACTATACGCTCTTCATCGGCTCACCACGCGAATTGCAGTCTGACCTGCTTCCTGCGGCTCTTTACAACCAGGGCTACGCTTACCTGAAGCAGCAGAACTATGCCGAAGCCATCAACAGCTTCAACCGCTATGTGGGCATGCCTCAGGAAAAGGGAACACCAGCCTACTATGACGGTATGGTGCGTCTGGCCGACTGCTACTACTACACCCGTCAGTTTGTAGCAGCCGAAGATTGCTACAAAACCGTGGTAAACAACGGCGGCAACCAGGCCGATTATGCCCTCTATCAGGAGGCTTTGATGCTGGGTCTGCAGAAGAAATATCAGCAGAAGCAGGCTACGCTTGACCGCCTGATCACCAGCTATCCTCAGTCAGAAATCATTGACGACGCATGGCTTGACAAGGGCCGAACCGCAATGCTCACTTCGGACAACAAGACTGCCGTGCGCGCCTTCAGCCAGATTATTGACAATTATGCCGACAGCCCAATTGCCCCACAGGCAGCCGTGCAGCTGGCAATGACCTATAATAATATGGGCGAAACCGCTAAGGCTCAGCAGATTTACCAGCTCGTAGCCGAGCGCTACCCTGGCACTGACGCAGCCGTTACTGCCGCCGAGGACCTCAAGACCCTCGACATTCAGCAGCGTGTGGCTTCGCTCCCAACCCTCTTCGCAGCTGGCAAGTATCAGGAGTTGCTCGACACTTATGAGCAGTTGCTGCAGCAGAACGTCAGCTTCCGCGACCGACAGAATATGCAGTTGCTCGCTGCCAAGTCGCACATCGCTCTCGGACAAACAGACAGAGCCAAGCCATTCCTCACCGATGCTTCGTCAGATATGCGCACCTCGGCCGGTGCCGAAGCCAAGTTCCTGCTTGCGCAGATGGCATTCGACGCCCAGCAGACCGAAGAGGCTCAGACACAGATTGCCGAGCTCACCCAGAGCGGCACTTCGCACCAGTACTGGCTGGCTCGCGCCATTGTGCTGATGTCGGACATGTACAGCCAGCAGGGCGAAAACTTCACCGCCGCTGAGTATCTCAAGAGCCTCCTGCAAAACTACACTCGCGAGGACGACGGCATTCGTGCCATGGCCAGCGAGCGCCTCTCAAAGCTTAACGCTGAGAGCGAAGCAAGCAACGAGACTCCTGTAACCAACGAAACAACAGAAACCCTTTGACGAAAATGAAATCATATATATATATGTGTAGCCTCATGGCAGCCTGCGGTTCGGTGCAGGCTCAGGTGGCCGATACAACCCTTACCCAGTCGCTCACCATTGAGCGTGCCTACTCTCCTGTCATCAAAGAGGCAACAAAAATTGACCGCATGCCTGCCGAAAAGGAGATTACCGTGACCCGCCAGCCTGTCACCTATGCCGACAAGCGAAGCGAGAGCCTGAGCCCTACTCAGATTAAGCACATGCCTGCAGGACAGGTGGTAGTGTCGCGCAACACTGCTGAGAACGGTTACTTGTCACTCTCGGCCGGTAACTACTGGAACGCTGACCTGCGTGCCGGTGTGCGCAAGGACTCTTTGGCCGTAGATGTGGACGGTTTCTTCACCTACGGCAGCCTCAGAGTTCCTTATCCGAACAATGAGGGTCATAAGATGAAGTGGGACAGCAAGTTGCTGCGTGGCAACATCAAGGCAACCTATGGCTTCGAACTGAACAATGGCGACAAACTGCTTACCGCTGCAAAGGTAGGTGGCAACGCTGCCAATATGTTTAATTTCGAACATAAATATTCAGATCATGGCGAGCATCGGCTTAATGCAATTACCCTCGGCGACCCTTACAACCAGCGCTGGGGCCAGATTCAAATTGGCGCCAACTATGTGAACGAGCGCTTCAACGTGAAGTTGGGCTACGAACATGTAGGTGTTAAGTTCCCTGATGTGAGCGATAATATCATTGAACTCGAGGGTAACGTGCACATTTACGACGATGAGCAGTGGATTGTTTCGGCTTCGCTCCACACCGATCTCACCTTCGGCGAAGAGACCTATTTTGCCATTAAGCCAGAAGTACAGGCATCGTACATGCCAGATCCAGACAGCTGGCGCTGCCTCTATGCCAAGTTGGGTGCAGGCAGCCGTCATGAGAATAGATACAAACTCATGAACCGAATGCCAATCCTCTACGCAGATGATTATAAGAACAGTGGAGATATTTTCGACCTTACCTTAGGTTGGGAAGACAGCGAGAATGGTATGTTCCGCTATGGTGCTTCGGTAAATCTGCGCTACACAGAGGACGAGATTTCGGCCGTGTCAGAATTTACCAACAAGGTTGAGAATCATGGCTCTGAGCAAAGAGTAACCGCCATAGGCTTGATGGGCCACCTGGTAAGCGACGACTGCTTCTCGGCTCTCATCGAGGCACATGCCATTTATGAGCTCAACCGATTCTTCGGCGCCAAGGCAGAAATCAAATATCTGGCCGAAAGCTGCAACTACAGAGGTTTTGGCGACCCACACTTCATGACCAACCTGCATTTGCTCGGCACATACGGAAAGTGGAAGGGCGATCTTGGTTTTGAAGGCGGCTTCGACCGAGAGATGAAATTCCTCTACCCAGACAATGCTAGCGGCGGCGTTGACAAAATCAAGCTTGAGTCTATTGCAAACCTCAATCTGCGTGCCGACTATCAGCACACTCAGAACCTTTCGTTCAGCGCCTGGATTAACAACATCCTCAACCACAAGGCTGAATTGTGGGCCTTTGTTCCAGCACAGGGAATCAACGTGCATGTAGGTTTCAACTGGAAGTTCTAAAATAAATACTTTAACAATCCTCATATTTAATTTATTATGGCAAGAGTACTTTTGATTGGTTGCGGCGGTGTAGGTACCGTTTGCGCCCACAAGTTGGCACAGAACGCCGACATTTTTACCGACATCTGCATTGCAAGCCGCACTAAGAGCAAGTGTGACGCAACTGCCGAGGCTATTCGCAAGCGCCTCTATACCAAGAATGGCAAGAGCGCGAACATCACCACCGCTTCGGTCGATGCTGACAATGTTCCTGAGCTCGTAGCTCTTATGAAGGAGTTCAAGCCAGAACTCTGCATCAACCTGGCTTTGCCTTATCAGGACCTCACCATTATGGATGCTTGTCTTGAGGCTGGTGTAAACTATATGGATACTGCTAACTATGAGCCAAAAGACGAGGCTCACTTCGAGTACAGCTGGCAGTGGGCTTACCGCGAGCGCTTTGAGAAGGCTGGCCTTTGCGCTATCCTCGGCTGCGGTTTCGACCCAGGTGTAACCTCAGTTTTCACCGCCTATGCAGCTAAGCACCACTTCAAGGAGATTCAGTATCTCGACATTGTGGACTGCAATGCTGGTAACCACCACAAGGCATTTGCTACCAACTTCAACCCTGAGATCAACATCCGTGAGATTACCCAGAAGGGTCTCTACTATGAAAATGGTAAGTATATCGAGACCGAGCCAATGGAGATTCACCAGCCAATTACCTACCCTGGCATTGGTCCTAAGGAGTCTTACCTCCTCCACCACGAGGAGATTGAGAGCTTGGTAATCAACTACCCAACCATCAAGCGCGCTCGCTTCTGGATGACTTTCGGTCAGCAGTATCTCAACTATCTCGACGTGATTCAGAACATTGGTATGGCTCGCATCGACGAAATCGAGTATAAGGCTCCAAAGGCTGACGGTTCGGGCGACGAAATCGTGAAGATCGTTCCTTTGCAGTTCCTCAAGGCTGTGTTGCCTAACCCACAGGATCTTGGCGAGAACTATGAGGGTCAGACCTCGATTGGTTGCCGCATCCGTGGTATTGGCAATGATGGTCAGGAGCATACCTATTATGTTTACAACAACTGCAGCCACCGCGATGCTTATCTCGAGACCGGCATGCAGGGCGTAAGCTACACCACCGGCGTTCCTGCCATGATTGGTGCAATGATGTTCCTCACCGGCAAGTGGAATACCCCTGGTGTTCACAATGTTGAGGAGTTCGACCCAGATCCATTCATGGAGCAGCTCATGAAGCAGGGTCTTCCTTGGGTTGAGGTTCACGACGGTGACCTTGAGCTTTAATACAACAAACGCCTCCTGCAGAAGGGGGCGTTTTCCATTCGTCGATATTTTTTGTCCATTCGTCGATAAATTTTGGACAATAGGCAGAAAAGCCCTATCTTTGCAGCAGTTAAAATGATAATTAGTTAGGGCAAACAATAAAAGCCTCCCGATTGAGTTCGGGAGGCTTAATTGTTTTATCTGCCTTTTGGCTTAACTATTTCGAAAATCAGTATACACAAACTTCAGGCAACTGACGAACTTCGCCTTCACAGCTGTAGCCTGGACGAAGCACATCGTAAATCATGCCCTTGCTCTCTGGCTTATATTCCATAAAGGTGTGTGGGAAGAAGCTATTGATGAGTGGAGCATTGTTGAGTTTGTGGCACTCTGGGTTGAAGTCGTCGGCAAACAGAGCAGGAACAAGCAGGGTAATGCCCATGCGACCAAAGAAGGTGACAGTCTCTGCATAAGCGTTGCGCAAATAGTCGGTAGGAACACCGCTCTTGCGGAACTGATCCTTGAACTGACGCGAAATAGCGCAATAAGAGGTGAATCGAACCATCTCTGAAACCCAGGTGTAGTTGTTGCTCAGTTCTGGAGTGAGCTTAGCCTGAAGGATGTTTCGCACATCGTCGATAGTCCAGATATTATCCTGCTGTGCCTCAACAATCTCACGCTTAAACCAGCGTTCAAAGTCGAGCACCTTCTGACACATGTGGCTAATTACGTTGGTGTAATTATTTTCCTGGTGAGAATCGGTTACCTCCATTTGCATGGTAGTGATATTGCCGACAATTGCATCGACGCTTCGTTCAAGCTGCTCGATAAAGAGTGCACTTGCCTGGCGGATGCGGTCTTCGGCATCGGCAGTCTTCTGGCGCTCTTCGGTCATTTCCTGAGCCTGCTTAGCCTTCATCAATGCAAGAGCATTCTCTTTCTCAACCTCGGCAGCCTTCACGGCACGGTCACGCTCTTCGTTGGCAGTGGTAACCGCAATATTCTTCTCTGCCAAAGCTTCGGCAATAGCCTCTTCCTTTTCGCGCAAGGCAGTTTCGATGGCCTCCTCTTTTTCGCGGAGAGCCTTAGCCACGGCCTGCTCCTTCTCAGAAATGGCAGCAGAAACCTTCTCGTCACGATCAGCTTCGAGCAACGCAACCTTTTCATCGCGCTCGGCCTCAAGGGCAGCAATGCGCTGGTCACGCTCGCGGTTGGCTGCAGCCACCTTTTCATCACGGTCAGCCACAGCAGCACCTACAGCCTCCTCCTTGTCGGCAATAGCCTGTCCGATGGCCTGTTCTTTTTCTGAAAGGGCAAGGGCAATGGCATCGCTCTTTTCAATCATGAGACGGTTGACAGTCTCATCACGTTCAGCTTTGAGAGCAGCCAGTTTCTCGTCACGTTCTTTCATTAAGGCAGCCACCTTTTCGTCTCTTTCTCGGTTAGCAGCAGCAACTTTCTGGTCGCGCTCTGCAATCGCTGCCGCTACTCGCTGGTCACGGTCGGCCACAGCAGCAGCCACTTTTTCGTCGCGATCATTGAGGGCATCGGTCACAGCCTCTTCCATCTGAGCCGTCAAGGTAGAAATAATTTCCTCCTTTTCGGCCATGAGAGTAGATACACGCTGGTCACGATCGGCTTCGATGGCAGCAACCGCATTCTCTTTGTCAGAGTTAACGGCAACGAGCTGTGTCTGACATTCGTATCGGACATCACTCATTTTCTGCTCATTAGCTTCGATGAGTGCTTCCATTTCCTTCTTTTTCTTATTCTCGGCTGCAACCAATTGCTGCTCATGTTTTACCTTCAGATCGTCAATATGCTGGTTGAGACGCTGAATCTCCTTGGCCTCTTCGCCCGATTCATAGACTGCAATGCGGCGGTTTGCCTCGTCGAGCGTTGACTGAACATTATCACAATGCAACTGAAGTTTCTGCAACTGATCGTGATAGCCGTTGCTCTCGGCTGCCTTGAGCATGGTTTCGTTCTTCGAGGTCTGTAACTGTTCGTTCAGGTTCTTAACCTTGTTCTGTAGCAACTCCTTATCACCAAGGAGCGAAGATTCCACCTTCTTGAGATTCTCTATCGTATTTTTGTGTGTTGCTACCTCACCGGTTAGACGCACAACTTTTTCAGCATCAGTTTCTGGAATAACGCCACTCTTCTTGAGCTGATGGCGACGATAGAAATAGAAACCAGCGCCACCTGCTGCAATCAGAGCAAGCAATATCCACAACCAAGAACTTGAAGCCTCCTCATTTGGATTAGCTTTTACACAGAGTACAATCTCTTTGCTTTCGGCCTGAGCATTGCAATCTCCCTCGATAAAGCTATAATCTATGCGAAGCAGACCTTCGTTCAAAGCCAAAGTACTGTCGGTTGTTGTAAGAGTGGCACTACGTGCTGCGAGGCGATCCATATCCGAAACAACCGAACTGTTGCGGAATGTGTATTTGCCCTCGAGCTTGGTATCGTTGATAGAAATACCATTAAGAACACCATTAGCCAAACGAGTCACCGCAACGCGCTTCACACTTTGACCAGGAGCCAAAATCAAGGAATCAGCACGAAGATTGTCAGAATAACTAACAACAGTATCGTTCTGACCCTCGCTTGCAATGGTGACATCAATACGGTCAATTCCGCCAAACTCACCCGCAATCTTTCTGATTTGCAAATAGCGACGATAACTGTCATTGTTCTCCAACTGGAAATACATACGACTCTGATTAAGGTCGCCGCCAAAATAAATCTGGTTCTGGAAATTCTTTACATTCTTAGGCTGGAAACTGATGGCTCCAGTCTCACGGTTCTTCACAAAGTCGTAGGTGGTCGATTGTCCACCATCGAACATAATGACACGATATTCTCCAGTATTTTTATTGCGGAAATTCTGGCTACTTTCGTTGATGACTTTTACAAACGGACGATTGGTATAAAGATAAATATCGCCATTAAGCCCCTGTGAAATGACACCGGCAATCTTACCGTTGGCATCGGGTTTAATCACGAAAGGTTCTACTTTATTTTCAATACGAACTGCAACGAAGCAGGTATCCTGCGCCATAACAGCAGGAGCAAATGCACAAAACAAGCCAGTGCAAAGTGCAGTCTTGCGAACGATATTACTAAAGGTATTGTATCTCATGAGTAGATATTATCAAAAAAATGGTTAACCTTCGAAATAAATATATTTCGGGCACAAAGATAATAAAAATCTTGATACAATAGCCAAAAAAGCAGAAAAAAAACAAAAAAAGAGCAGGCCCGCGAAGGTCTGCTCTCATTTTGTCTGAAAACTGAGTATTTTTAGTACTCAAGCTTGGTCTGACGAACGTAGGTCTGATAACGCTTCTTAGCCATCTCCTCAGCCGAAGCGAAGAGCTCAGCTGCCTCAGCAGGGAACTGCTTAGCAACAGATGCGTAACGAACCTCGCCCTTGAGGAAGTCCTGGAACTTCTCCCACTGTGGCTCCTTCGAGTCGAGAGAGAATGGATTCTTGCCCTCTTCCTCGAGCTGTGGGTTGAAGCGCCAGAGGTGCCAGTAACCGCACTCAACTGCCTTAGCCTCCTCTGCCTGGCTCTTGCCCATACCAGCCTTCAAGCCGTGGTTGATACATGGAGCATAAGCGATGATGAGTGATGGGCCAGGATATGCCTCTGCCTCCTTGATTGCCTTGAGAGTCTGAGCCTGGTCAGCGCCCATAGCGATCTGAGCTACATAAACATAGCCGTAAGTAGTAGCAATCATACCAAGATCCTTCTTGCGAACACGCTTGCCGCTTGCAGCGAACTTAGCGATAGCGCCGAGAGGAGTAGCCTTAGAAGACTGACCACCAGTGTTAGAGTAAACCTCAGTATCGATAACGAATACGTTAACATCCTCGCCAGAAGCGATCACGTGGTCGAGACCGCCGTAACCGATATCGTAAGAAGCACCGTCACCACCAATGATCCACTGGCTGCGCTTAACGAGGTGATCCTTATAGGTGAGAATATTCTTGCAGGTGTCGCAACCACAAGCCTCGCAAGCTGCTACAATCTGTGGAGCGAGAGCCTTGGTAGCAGCAGCATCGTTCTGCTTCTCAATCCACTCGCGGAACATTGCCTTAAGCTCCTCTGAGCAGCAGGTGCACTCCTGAGCCTCAGTCATAAGCTTGGTGAGGCGCTGCTTCATCTTCTTATTAGCAATGCTCATACCGAGACCGAACTCGCAGAAGTCCTCGAAGAGTGAGTTAGCCCAAGCTGGGCCCTGACCCTTAGCGTTCTTGGTGTATGGGGTTGAAGGTACTGAACCAGAGTAGATTGAAGAGCAACCGGTAGCGTTAGCTACGATTTCACGATCGCCGAAGAGCTGTGAAATGAGCTTAACATATGGGGTCTCACCACAACCTGCACAAGCACCTGAGAACTCGAAGAGTGGCTGAGCGAACTGTGAGTTCTTAACATTAGCGGTGATGTCAACGAGATCCTGCTTTGAGGTTACGTTCTCAACGCAGTACTTCCACTGAGCAGCTTCCTTAGCAGCAGACTCTGAAGAGTCGTCGTAAGGCTTCATTTCGAGAGCCTTGCCGAGCTTTGGATTGCCTGGGCAGACATCAGCACAGTTACCGCAAGAGAGACAGTCCTTAACACCTACCTGCATTGCGAAGAACATACCCTTCATTGCAGCAGGAGCCTTCATCTCGATAGTAGCACCGGTGTAGCCCTCCTTCTCCTCTGCAGTCATAACGAATGGACGGATGCAAGCGTGAGGACAAACATAAGCACACTTATTACACTGGATACAGTTGTCTGGGTTCCAAACTGGAACGAAGGCACCTACACCACGCTTCTCGAACTTAGCAGTACCAGCAGCCCAAGTACCATCTTCGATGCCCTTGAATGCAGAAACTGGGAGAAGGTCACCATCCTGTGCGTTGATTGGACGAACAACGTTGTTGATGAAGTCGTCACCATCGGTGTAAACCTTAGGCTCAGCGGTCAAAGAAGCCCATGCTGGATCAACAGCCAACTCCTTGTACTCGCCACCACGGTCAACAGCAGCATAGTTCTTGTTAACAACATCCTCACCCTTCTTGCCATATGACTTAACGATGAAGTGCTTCATCTCTTCAACAGCCTGCTCTACTGGAATAACGCCAGTGATGCGGAAGAATGCAGACTGGAGGATGGTGTTGGTACGGTTGCCAAGACCTATCTCCTGTGCAATCTTGGTAGCGTTGATGTAGTAAACCTTAACATGCTTCTGAGCAAGAACAGCCTTTACCTTGTTAGGAATGTTGGCTACGAGCTCCTCGCCATCCCAAATGGTGTTGAGAAGGAAGGTACCGCCATCCTGAATACCACGGGTAACATCGTACATGTTCAAGTATGCCTGCTGGTGGCAAGCTACGAAGTTAGGAGTGGTTACCAAATAGGTAGAACGGATTGGGGTATCACCGAAACGAAGATGTGAGCAGGTAAAGCCACCCGACTTCTTCGAGTCGTATGAGAAGTATGCCTGGCAATACTTATCGGTAGTTTCGCCGATAATCTTAACAGAGTTCTTGTTAGCACCAACAGTACCGTCAGCACCAAGGCCATAGAACTTAGCCTGGAACATGCCGGCAGGAGCAACAGATACCTCCTCGCCTACTGGAAGGCTGGTGAAAGTGATATCGTCGACAATACCGAGGGTGAAGTGATTCTTTGGCTCTGCCATTGCGAGGTTCTCGTAAACAGCAATGATCTGAGCTGGAGTGGTATCGTTTGAACCAAGACCATAGCGACCACCAACAACCTTGATATCAGAAAGCATACCAAGCTCTGAAAGTGCGTCAACAACATCGAGGTAAAGTGGCTCTGAGTTAGCGCCTGGCTCCTTGGTACGATCAAGAACACAGATCTTCTTGCAAGATGCAGGGATAGCCTCCTTGAGGTACTTGAGAGAGAATGGACGATAGAGGTGAACAGAGATCAAACCAACCTTTTCGCCAGCAGCAACCTTAACGTCGACAACCTCCTTGATGCACTCGGTAGCAGAACCCATAGCGATGATGATGTTCTCAGCGTCTGGTGCGCCATAGAAGTCGAATGGACGATACTTGCGGCCAGTGAGAGCAGAAATCTGATCCATATACTTAGCTACGATGTCTGGAACGGCATTGTAGTATGGGTTGCAAGACTCACGATGAGCAAAGAACACGTCTGGGTTCTCAGCCATACCGCGCATCTCAGGACGCTCTGGAGAAAGAGCACGCTCGCGGAATGCCTTGACAGCCTCCCAGTCAACGAGTGGACGGATATCCTCCTGGTC
>JAUNCV010000039.1:0-11294 GCA_030526445.1 Bacteroidales bacterium
TTGTCATGACGCTTGCGCTTGCTCCACTGCTTGAAACCCACAATCTGCATAGGCAGGTTGTAGAGCAGTCGCTGAAGGAAATCGCCATAAATATGCGTACAGAAGCAAATATAAATATGTAAAAATGCTTCAATAGTTCCAAAAATCCAGTTGGCCAAAGAGCCTTTAGCACCAAGCACTACACAGAAAACACCCAGGATAGCTGCAATCGCTGCAATCCAGGCATTGACTTCAGTAAAGTTACCTTTTAAAATAAAAGAAACTACCGAAAGCGTAAGTATAGCGCAAAGCAAACTCACCTCAAACCAGTTGAGTGATTTGAAGGTGAGCTTGAGCAATGTATAATATTTCTTCATAAATGCAAAAAATAACTTGGTTGTTTTTTGCTTGTGGAAAAAAGTTTAATATGAACGTGCGAAGAGAACGCGACGAGCCGAAGGCTTACCAGTGAGCATATCTACACCTGGCTCAAGATCTGATGGGTCGTGAGCCTCGAATGGGATACAACGGATAGTTGCCTTGGTCTCTGCCTTGATTCGCTCCTCGGTTTCTGGAGTTCCATCCCAGTGGCAAAGCAAGAATCCACCCTTCTCAATCTCGGTCTTGAACTCCTCCCAGGTGTCAACGCGGCGAATGCAGTTATCGCGCATAGCCTTAGCCTTGGCAAAGATATTGTCCTGAATTTCATCAAGAAGAGCAACAATGCGCTCCACAATACCCTCCTGCGAAACAGTCTCCTTCTGGAGAGTATCGCGACGAACAATTTCGAGAGTGCCGTTCTCAAGGTCTCGGCCACCCATAGCAATACGCACAGGCACACCCTTGAGCTCATACTCTGAGAACTTGAAGCCAGGACGCTTGTTGTCAGCGTCGTCATACTTCACACTTACTCCCTTCTCCTCGAGTGCGTCAATCCATGGCTGTATGCGTGCAGTGAGAGCAGCAAGTTCCTCGGCCTTCTTGTAGATAGGCACGATAACCACCTGAATTGGAGCCAACTTTGGAGGAAGTACGAGACCATTATCATCAGAGTGAGTCATGATGAGCGCACCCATCAAGCGTGTAGAAACACCCCATGAAGTTGCCCAAACATACTCTTGCTTATTCTCCTTGTTAGTGAAAGTTACGTCGAATGCCTTAGCAAAGTTCTGGCCGAGAAAGTGCGAAGTGCCTGCCTGCAAAGCCTTGCCGTCCTGCATCATAGCCTCGATAGTGAAGGTGTCAAGAGCACCGGCAAAGCGCTCGTTTGGCGACTTTGGACCCTTGATAACAGGAACAGCCATATAGTTCTCAGCAAAATCACCATACACGTTAATCATCTTCATAGCCATATCTGCAGCCTCCTCCTTGGTTGCATGAGCAGTATGACCCTCCTGCCAAAGGAACTCAGAGGTACGAAGGAACATACGTGTACGCATTTCCCAGCGCATTACGTTACACCACTGGTTGCAAACAATAGGCAAATCGCGGTGCGAAGTAATCCAGTTCTTATAGGTTGACCAAATAATTGTCTCCGAAGTTGGACGAACAATGAGTTCCTCCTCAAGGCGAGCCTCTGGGTCAACAACAACACCCTTCTCAGCATCAGCCTTCAAACGGTAGTGAGTTACTACAGCACACTCCTTAGCGAAGCCCTCAACGTGCTCAGCCTCACGACAAAGATAAGATTTTGGGATAAGCAATGGGAAGTAAGCGTTCTTTACGCCCTGCTTCTTAAACTTGCCATCGAGGATGCTCTGCATCTTCTCCCAGATTGCATAACCGTATGGCTTGATTACCATACAACCACGAACAGCCGACTGCTCTGCAAGATCGGCATTTACAACCAAATCATTGTACCACTTTGAATAATCGTCGGCACGTTTGGTCATCTTATCTAATTCTTTTGCCATATTTTTATTATTTATTTTTTTTCAGTGAGTTATTATTTATCGAGTTTGTCCTTTTTGGCAAGCTTGATCATATTCTTGTTCGGAATAAGATAGAGCGAAACTCTACGATTCTGGCGTCGTTTCTTTATGGTTTCATTGCCATTGAGCGAAATCTTGTTGCCATGACCGTATGCAAGAATATTGGCTTTTGCCACACCTTGCTGAAGCATCCATGTCTCAATATTGCGCGAACGGGCCTCTGTCATCGACTCCAGATAGTGTTCCGAGCCATTATTGTCGCTATAGGTGGCCACAATCACAGAAGCAATAGCATCCGAACCTCGCAGATATTTCAAAAATGGTCGGAGCGCAGCATCTGCCGAAGCTACAAGCACCGTGTCATTGTCGCTAAAAACCTCCGAGGCTGGCATGGTAACTTTAAGCACGCAGTCATTGCTGCCAGTGAGCACGAACTTATATTTTCTATTGCGCAAACGAAGACTCTCCTTATACCAGAAGCGTTTGATAGAGACCATCACATCATAGTCGGTCGCCACAAAAGCCTTCTCACCATAAAGTTTTTCTTCGATAGCCGACATTCGTTCGAACTCCTGGGCACAAGCATTCGTGCCTCCTCCCATCGAGAAAGCAAAGATGCCGACACCAAGTAAGAACAACTTATGCCAAAGACTCTTCATAATCCATTTCGCACTCAATGACCCAACGAACAAGTTCTGGGTCAAATGAGAAACCATGCTTCTTACTGCTTCGCATCACAAATTCGGTGAGATCTTCCATATCGATATCCACCTCCTCGTCCTCATCAGCATCAAGCAAACCGTTCGACTCATAATAATCGAATACAGAGTCTGAAATATAAAGCACCTCGTCATCTGTAAATTTGCCACGAGCATCCTGAGGGAGATGTTCCTGAATGTACTTTACTGCAGCAGCGTCATCAAAAACGCCATCTTCCAATTCTGCCATAGTTATATTATTTATGTTCAATATTCAAAAAAAAATTATAGTCTGCCTTGTCTGTTAAGAGGAACAAGAATGCGCAGACTTGCAGCATGCATTGTTATCTCAACCGGACTCTCGAGTTTGATGGGCTCGCCATCCACATGGAAATAACCAAGCTCTTCGCTCTCAATGCGCAAATGGCGGGTCTCGAAAGTCTCAACGTGCCTGTTCTGATCGAACTGTCGGCTGATGAGCTGAATAGCCATCACAGGGGCATTTAGCAACACAAGGAAAGGTTTTACAATGGTCACATTAAACAAACCATCCTGCTGACTGGCTCCGGGCGCTACATAGAAATGGTTCCCCCACTGAGCCGCATTGCCTACGGTTATCATAAAAGCCTCCTGCTTTATCACCTTGTGATCGGTATAAATGGTGTATGTGCGAGGCTGATAGTGGAAAGCCTTCTCTACAATGGCTCGGCCATAAGTTATCGGACCGCGCATTCCCATTTTCGAGAAGTGTTCACCAACGTCTGCATCGAAGCCTGTTCCTGCCGTCGTAAAGAAAAGGTGACCATTCACGTCGCCATAATCAATCAGCTCGCTATGGCCGTTCTTTATCACCTCAAGCGCCTCCTCCATGACAAGAGGAATTTCGGCATGAAGCGCCAGTCCATTGCCCGAACCCATCGGGATAATACCCAGTTTTACGCGGGTACATCCGGCCAAAGCACTTGCTATCTCATTGACAGTGCCATCACCGCCCACCGCCACAATCGTGTCCGAATTTCGATCAATGGCCTCCTTGGCAATCTGAAAGCCCTGGCCAGCACGTGTTGTAATATGAATGCGTACATCAAATCTCGGATAAGGGAACATTTTTGCCACAAGTGCCGGCAATTCACCCTTACCATGAGTGCCCGAAATAGGGTTAACTATGAAATCTATTCGACGCATAAAAATTCAAACGTAACGCAAACAAAAATTTATAAACGCGCGCAAATATAATAATAAATTTATAAAGTGTGAAATTTCTGCACAATAAATCAACCGGAAGTGCAACAATTTCGGCTGTTTGACTTATTGGCCTTTCAAATAAAGCGAAGCACAAATCTTACTGCGCTCAGGCCAATAGCACCTAAACCGCAGTAAAGGAAGTAGCGAAAATACTCCTCATTCTGTGGCTCAGAAAACTGATATGCAATATAAAAACCGAAACAGGCTATTACGAGCACATAGAATATCCAGCGAAGGATTTTGATAAAAAGATCCATAGTAACTGTCAAGTCAAAATTTTCAAATCAGTTTTTTCATCTATCCTCTTTGATAAATGAAATGAGTCTCTCTACAGCCTCTTCAGTAGGAATGTTTTTTTCTACACAAACCTTTCCTTTATAGAGACTTACTCTGCCTGGACCGGCGCCAACATATCCGTAGTCTGCATCGGCCATTTCTCCAGGACCATTCACAATGCAGCCCATAATACCTATCTTGAGCGTATTAAATCGCACATCTGTCTTGGCTGCCTCTTTTACAGCAGCTTTGATGCGAGCAATGGTCTCTTCCAAGTCATAGAGTGTTCGGCCGCAGCCTGGGCACGAAATATACTCCGTGCGGGTGAATTTTATACGGGCAGCCTGCAAAATGCTGTCAGCCAGATCTGTGAGCTGCTCTGCCGAGAAACCTGGATTGGTTATGATGAGTTTATGCGCCAAGCCGTCAATCAAAAGGGCACCAACGGTCATAGCAGCCTTGAGCTGCAGGTCTTCCATTTCAGTTTCGTTGAGCGAAAGGCTGATAGTGTCGTCCTGTATATTCTCCTTGCACTGCTGACGCAACTGTGCACACTCCTCAATAAAGCTAACAAGTTTCTGGGCTACAGGTATTTCTCGCTCTGGGGCTTCGCTCAATGAGACACGAATCGTATCGCCAATTCCTTCGCAAAGCAAAGCACCGATACCAAGCGCGCTCTTGATGCGTCCGTCCTCGCCTTCTCCGGCTTCGGTCACACCCAGATGAAGCGGATAAGCCATACCCTCTTTCTCCATCTGCACAACCAGCAAACGCATGGTTCGAACCATCACAACACAATTGCTGGCCTTGATCGAAATGACCACGTCATTAAACCGCTCGTCACGACAAATGCGCAGGAACTCCATGCAAGATTCCACCATACCCTCAGGCGTATCGCCATAGCGACTCATGATTCGGTCTGAGAGCGAACCATGGTTCACACCAATACGCACCGCGGTATGATGTTCCTTGCAGATCGTAAGAAATGGTATCAGTCGTTCGCGAATCTTCTGAATCTCAGCAGCATACTCAGTGTCTGTATATTCCAGTTTCTTGAAAGTTCTGCCCGGATCCACATAGTTGCCCGGATTGATGCGCACCTTCTCCACAATACCGGCAGCAACGTCAGCCACCTTCGCATTGAAGTGAATATCAGCCACAAGCGGAACATTATATCCGTCTGCTCTGAGCTGATCTTCAATATTCTGAAGGTTAAGTGCCTCTTTGGTGCCCTGCGCAGTGAGGCGCACAATGTCGGCACCAGCATCCACAATACGCTTTATCTGGGCTACACTTCCCTCAGTATCATTTGTATTGGTGTTGGTCATCGACTGCAGGCGAATAGGGTTTTCACCACCTATAGCCACACCTGCTACCTGGCAAACACTCGATTTGCGACGACTGTAACTCATATTATATTATTATGATTTTAGTTGCACTTGTACTCGTACTTCAACTCGCGAAGTTCCTCGTTGGCTTTTACAATCTTCTGTGCGAGATTCTTCTTATATTCAACAAAACGAGCAGCCAGTTCTGGGTCAGCTACCGAAAGAATCTGCACGGCAAGAATACCGGCATTCATAGCACCATTCAGGGCTACGGTTGCTACCGGAATGCCTGGAGGCATCTGAATCATAGCGAGCATAGCATCAAGACCCTCAATGCTACCGGTAAGAGGCACACCAATCACTGGCACTGGGGTCGAAGCGGCAACAACGCCAGCCAAGTGAGCAGCCATACCTGCACCTGCAATAATCACCTTAATACCGCGTCCGGCAGCCTGGGTTGCAAACTCCTCTACCTCTACTGGTGTGCGATGTGCTGAAAGAGCATGCATCTCAAATGGCACCTGGAAGGAATTCAAAAGATCAGCAGCTTTTTTCATAACAGGGAGGTCGCTGGTGCTACCCATAATAATGCTAACAACAGGTTTCATAGTCAGTTATTTTTTAATTTATATCGAAATATTTTTTATACCGAAAATAATATTTATGTCTCAGAGAAACACGAGCATAGACAAACATCCTGCCAAGGCGCCTGCCGCTACCTGTGCCAGCGTGTGGCGCTTCAGGTATAGGCGAAGGCTGCATACAAGTCCCAAAGTAACGAGCAGCACCAGCGGAATGCACAGAGGCATCATCAGCGGGAACTCGAAA
Source organism: Bacteroidales bacterium (assembly GCA_030526445.1). Lineage (GTDB taxonomy): Bacteria > Bacteroidota > Bacteroidia > Bacteroidales > UBA3663 > Liminaster. Next base: position 6,286 of record JAUNCV010000039.1, read on the forward strand.
TAGAGCACAAATGCAATGGTTGCCAGGGCTCCGTTGGCCATAGCATGTCCGCTTATCTTCCAGAAGAAACTTACAGCGCAAGCTATCACGGCGAGCAGTATACCTCCCTTGAAGATACTCAGCGCCCACAACGGCAAAGCCTGCCACTGCAGCGTTATCTCAAGCACTACAAGAAAAATGATCTGCGCCAGCAGCGGAATAATGCGGTCCTTCCTGTCGTGCAGTGCCACATCCTTCACCATTTTCATTTTATAAAGGATCACTGCCAGCACCAGGGGCAATAATACGCTATAGAGCATCACCTCGCCAATGAAAGTCCACTTGGCCGAACTTCTCAGCATACACATGGGTGTAAAAGTGATGAGAAGCAACGCTGCCCAGGGCAGAGCAAGCATCGGATGAAACAGATTTACAAATGTTTGCGCTAATTTTCTCTTCATAATTCTTTTCTCATTCGGGCTGTTGGCAAGCCTAAGGCTTCACGATATTTAGCCACCGTGCGTCGGGCCACAGGATATCCCTTTTCGTTCAACAGTTTGGCCAAAGCTTCGTCTGCCAAAGGGTGTTTCTTGTCCTCTTCGTCAATCAAAACCTTCAGCGCATTCTTGATGGCTTCGTTCGAAATCAACTCTCCTTCGTCATTGGCAATGCCTGTCGAAAAGAGCTCTCTCACGGCCAGCAGACCGAAATCTGTGTCAATATATTTACTATTGCTCACGCGCGAAATGGTCGAAATGTCATAGCCCGAACGCTCGGCTACATCCTGCAGCACCATAGGCTTAAGCAAATCCGGATTACCGCCCGAGAGGAAATACTCTTTCTGCAAGGCTGCAATTACTTTGATAACCTTGAGCAAAGTGATGCGTCGCTGCTGCAAGGCGTCAATAAACGATGAGGCCGATGCAATGCTGTCCTTCAAAAAGTTAGCGCCTTTTTTCTCTTCTTGGTTCAGCTGTTTTTCCGACTGCCACTGGTTCAGCATCTGCTGGTAGTCGTCGCTGATGCGCACAGGCGACAAGTGTCCGTCAAGAAGCTGCACCACGAGCTCGCCATCCATGTTCCTGATGCTGAAGTCGGGCTTTATCTGCGAAGCCTTGCTCTCCAGTCGGTCTGCACTGTCCATCATGCCGCCGGGCTTTGGGTTGATGTGCGATATAACGCGCAGCGCCTCTGCCAGTTCTTTGTCGGTGATTTCCAGCTTGTTCTTGATGCGGTCGAACGATTTGCGAAAAACATCGTCATAGTGCTTATCCACAATGTCATACGCCCTGAGCACAGCTGGCTTGCCGGGCATTTCTTGCAGCTGCAACAGCATACATTCTCTCAGGTCGCGGGCGCCAATGCCTACGGGGTCCAGGTTCTGCACCACGTCGGTCAGCACGCGCTCCAGCTCGTCGGGAGTTGTCTCATAGTGCTGGGTTATTTCAAGGTCGTCGCAAAGATCTTGCATCGATCTGCGCATGTAACCATTGTCGTCAAGACTGTCAATGATATAGTTGGCCAGAAAAGCCTCCTCCTCATCCAGTTCAAGTTCCTGCACCTGCAAGTGCAATTCCTCTACCGAGGTTACGTCCGAAGCATAGTTGGCAAATGGCGACCAGGCAGCGTCTTCAGCATTTCTGCCCATATTGTCCGATGGGCTGTTGTCGTCATATTCAAAGAAATCTACCTCACCATTCTCTTTTCTGTACTGATCTTCATCAAGACTGTTGTCCTCACGAGCGGCTTGCTGCCCCTCTTCCATTCCATTTTCATCCAGTACAGAATTGCTATTCTCATCTCCCTCCATGCTTTGCATCGAAGGAGCATCATCAACCTCAAGGGCAGGATTTTTTTCGGTCTCGGCAATAATCAGATTCTCCAGTTCCTCGCTGGTCGATTGCAACATCGTCGCCACGAGCACTTGCTGCGGCGAAAATTTTTGCGTCTGTTTCTGACCTATAATTGCTGATTGCTTGTTCATTTTCTTTGCTTTTCCTTAGTTGCTCACTTTGACAATGGCTATACTAATCAGTCTGTCATATCTGCCTCCGAATGGGCGATAATAGACAAACACGTCATATTCGTTAGGTGTTTCGCTATAATTTCCCTCTATAGCCGAAGAATTATAAAGATAATTATACGCTCCTTGTTTCAGATACAGAGTTTTCCGATAAAGTTGTGCCTCTTCATCATACTCCATTCTGAAGGTTTCGTTTCGCTGGCCGTAAGCAAAGTCACCCACAAGCCAGATTCCAGCGGCGTCGAGTGCCTTGCTTGCCCTGAGCGCAAAATGCACTTGGCTGTATTCGCTCTCCGTGTCGGGGTCATTCACCTTTTCGGCCTTCACCAGATAGCGGCCATGCACATCGGGCTCCAACAGGTAACTGCCGCGGCACTTATCCTCTTCCAGCCACACATCATAGCCGTTGTGCGTAAAACGCAGTTTTTCTATACCGATGCCGGGATAGCGCTCATCCGTATTCTCAAACTGCCTCCAGTTGTTTCCTCCTTCAAAGATGAGATCCTGCATGTGCTCATAATAGGCCACTGTCGGCTCTATGCGTATGGGCTGTTTTATGGTTCGGCGGGTGTCGTCTCTGCGGTTCTGTCGCACCACAAGGGTCAGCTCTGACGCGGCATTGACATTGGGCAGATACTGCTCGCTCCATCTGAGGGCCAAAGCTAACTGTTGGTGCTGTTTCCGGTAGTCAATATCGGTTATGCCCGAAACCTCACCCTGCACCCATGCCTGTTGCTCACTGATGCTGAATGTTGCCGTGGCCAACACTGTGTCGGCATCGTTTTCGTCGAAAAACTCTACCACATAGTTGCCGCTTGCCACCAGTCGCACATCGTTGTTCGGAAAGGTGACCGAACAGTGATAATAGTTCGTGGTGACGGTATTGAACGAAGGCGTTACCTCCTCCACGCGGGCTGGCATCACACCCTCCATATAGTCTAATTCGTTCTGGTCATCGGGCTGCCAGTTTGCATCGCAATGCCTCACTCTGTAGCTGAGCCAAGGTTGTTCGTCGCCCAAGTAGTCAAAACTCACCTCTACCCTGGCCTCTCCTTGCAGGTCTATGACAGGCAGTTTCCTGAAGTCGCCGTCAGCCAATACCCGCAGGGTCTTGATGGCTTCAATTTTCGGCTCGGTGCTGAATACTTGAGCCTGCAATGACCCGAAGTGAGCCATTGCAAGCATCCATATTATATAAGAGCGTGAGCCCAAATTGTCAGTCAGTTTTTATTTAGTTTTCCTCGTAGCCGTTAGGATTGTTCTTCTGGAAGTTCCATGAGTCGCGGCACATTTCCTCAATGCCGAACTTAGCCTCCCAGCCGAGCTCCTCCTTTGCCTTTGCAGGGTTGCAGTAGCAAGTGGCAATATCGCCCGGACGGCGTGGCTTGATCACATAAGGAACCTTGAGGCCGTTAGCCTTCTCGAAAGCGTGAACCACGTCGAGAACCGAATAGCCGTGGCCGGTACCGAGGTTGTAGATAGCCAAGCCCTTCTTCTCATGAATAGCCTTGAGTGCGCAAACATGGCCAGCAGCAAGATCCACCACATGGATGTAGTCGCGAACGCCGGTTCCGTCTGGGGTGTCATAGTCATCGCCGAATACGCCAAGCTCCTTGCGCATGCCAATAGCGGTCTGGGTGATGTATGGCATGAGGTTGTTTGGAATACCGTTAGGATTCTCGCCAATGAGGCCCGACTCGTGCGCACCAATTGGGTTGAAGTAGCGGAGCAGAACAACGTTCCACTCTGGGTCTGCCTTCTGGATGTCAATCAGCACCTGCTCAAGCATAGACTTGGTCCAGCCATAAGGATTGGTGCACTGGCCCTTTGGGCACTCCTCGGTGATAGGAATAATGGCAGGATCGCCATACACAGTGGCCGAAGAAGAGAAGATGAAGTTCTTGCAGCCATGCTTGCGCATCACGTCACAGAGCACGAACACGCCGTTCATGTTGTTCTCGTAATACTCCAGTGGCTTAGCTACCGACTCGCCCACAGCCTTGAGGCCAGCAAAGTTGATAACGGCAAAAATGTCATACTGATTGAAAACTGCCTCCATGGCTTCACGATCGCGAATGTCAGCCTCGATGAAAGGTACCTCCTTGCCAATGATCTGCGATACGCGACGGAGTGCTTCAGGTTTTGAGTTGTACAGGTTGTCGACAACGACTACTTCGTAGCCTGCCTTGTCGAGCTCAATGATGGTGTGGCTGCCAATGTAGCCGGCGCCACCGGTCAGAAGAATTTTATGGTTCATATCAGATAGAAGAATGGTGTTATAAATAAAATTATCACCCGCAAAGATAATAAAAAATCCTTACGAGTGATAATTCATATCCGAAAATTACCTAATTTTCTTAATCTTTTTCAATTTTGTTTACTCATTGCAGCATTCTGACGATATTTTGAATCCTCTCAAAGGTCGAAATGCGGCTTGGAACGAGTGGAAGGCGAAGCACATTCTCACACTTGCCCATAGCGTTGAGCATAGCCTTGACGCCTGCAGGGTTGCCATCCACGAAGAGGAGCGAATACAGTTCCTTGAAGCGGTGATGAATCTCGCGAGCGTTTGCATAATCGCCATCGAGGGCCAGTCTCACCATGCGGCTGAACTCCTTAGGCAGGGCGTTGCCAATCACCGAAATCACACCGGTAGCACCCAGGGTGATGAGCGGGAAGGTAATACCATCGTCGCCCGAAAGCACGTTAAAGCGTGCTGGCTTCTTCTTGATGATATCGTCAATCTGGTCAAAGTTGCCCGATGCCTCCTTGATGGCAATCACGTTCTCGCAGTCGTTGGCCAGACGCAAAGTGGTCTCTGCAGTCATGTTCACGCCTACGCGTCCTGGTACATTATAAAGAATCACTGGCACTGGGCTTGCCTCTGCAATGGCCTTGAAGTGCTGATACAATCCCTCCTGCGAAGGTTTGTTATAATAAGGCACAACGCTGAGAATAGCGTCCACGCCACGCCAGTCGCCGGTCTTGAGTTCGTTTACGATGGCTG
>JAUNCV010000039.1:11304-13533 GCA_030526445.1 Bacteroidales bacterium
TTGCCGCCACAACCCAGCACGATAGGCACACGGCCGCGCACAGTCTCAGTCACCACTCGGCGCACTTCTGCACGCTCTTCAGCGGTAAGGGTTGGGGTCTCTGCTGTTGTGCAAAGCACAGCCAAAAAATCAGCGCCCGCTGACACCTGGAACTCTACCAAATGACGAAGCGCTTCATAATCTACCGAAAAATCTGCCTTGAAAGGAGTAATCAGGGCAATGCCCATTCCTTGTATTTTTGCCATAACTTTATTTACCTTTTTAAAAGATGGCGCAAATATAGACAAAATTTTTCAAAAAGCAACACATCAACCCCAAAAAAACACAAAAAAATGCAAAATAGACAAAATACCCGCTATTTTGCCAGGCATTTTGTCTATTTCGTTGCTTACACCTTCAGTGCGCCAACAATTTCGTTGACATCCTTGCAACCGTGGCGGTCCAGATACTCCTCAATGCCCTCCACAATCTTGATGGTGATGGCTGGGTCGATGAAGTTGGCAGTTCCCACCTCGATGGCACGAGCACCGCAGAGCATCATCTCAATGGCGTCGGTAGCGTTCATAATGCCGCCCAGACCCACGATAGGAATCTTCACGGCGTTGTAGGTCTGCCATACGCAACGCAGGGCGATAGGCTTCACGGCCGCACCGCTCATACCGCCGGTGATGGTGCTGAGCACTGGGCGCTGCTTCTCTGCATCCACTGCCATGGCAAGCACGGTGTTGATGAGGCTCACCGAGTCGGCACCTGCTGCCTCAACGGCCTTGGCAATGTCGGTGATGCTTGTCACGTTTGGGGTGAGCTTTACGATGAGTGGCTTCTTATACACCTCACGCACCTGGCTCACTACCTCTTCGGCCAATGCAGGCTGTGTACCGAAGCCCATGCCGCCAGCCTTGACGTTAGGGCAGCTGATGTTAAGTTCGATGCAAGGAATGTTCTCCAGCTCGTTGAGCATGCGTGCACCCTCTACATAATCTTCTACGCACGATCCCGAGAGGTTTACAATCACGTTGGTGTCGTAATCCTTGAGGCGAGGGTACCATTTGTCAATGAAATACTGCACGCCCTTATTCTGCAAACCCACGGCGTTGATCATGCCGCTTGGGGTTTCGGCCAAGCGTGGATAAGCGTTGCCCTGGCGTGGGTGCAGGGTTGTTCCCTTGACAATAAAACCGCCAAGGCGATTGAGGTCGATGAAGTCCTCAAATTCCACACCGTAGCCAAAGGTGCCCGATGCGGTGAGCACTGGATTCTTGAAGTCGATGCCAGCTATATTTACTTTCAAATTTGCCATACTATTTCTTTATCTAAAGTTTCGCAGCAATTATCAAATTACCACTTGAGATCTTTTACATCGAACACTGGGCCGTCAGAGCAAACGCACTTGTGTCCCTCCTTTGTGTCTTCTACGCAGCAGAGGCAAACACCCAGGCCGCACGCCATCTTGTTCTCGAGCGAAAGTTCAAGGAATCTCTCCACCTCGTTCATCTCTGGCCACTCAGCCACAGCTTTTGCCACAGCCTTCATCATTGGGCCGGGACCACATACCTTTATATAATTAAAGCTGCCGCTCTGCAAGCGTGTGTGGTTGGTCACAAAACCCTTCTGGCAATCCAGTCCCTCAATGGTCGAACCATCTTCGGTCGTAACCAGCACCTCACCAATGGCGCGATACTCGTCAATCTCTACCAGGTCGGTGGCTGTGCGTCCACCCAGCAGATAAGTCACCTCGCAGCCCATCTCTTTGAGCACGGCGCCGGTCTCAAGGATTGGAGCGATACCTACACCGCCGCCCACCAGCAGCACCTTGGCCTTACTGCCGGCCGAGGGCAGTGTGTAGCCGTTACCTAGTGGATATACCATATTCATCACATCACCAGCCTTGAGCGTAGCAAGGTGATTTGTGCCATTTCCCGCTTTTTGTACAAGAAGCCAAATCTCGTTCTGCGCAGGCAGCACACGGTGGATCGAAATAGGGCGACGCAAGAACACCTTAGGTTCCTGATCTACTCGAAGCTCGGCAAACTGTCCAGGATGGGTGGCAGCCAGTGCGCTTCCATCGGCAGGAGTCAGCTTCATCAAAAAGAGTCGAGACGAAAGCATCTCGTTCGACACAACACGAAAGTCTGTTATATTCTTCTTCATCACTTTTGAATTTGGAGTTTTCTATATAACGCGCAGGAGCGACTTTTATTGTGTGGACCCATAAGAAGTACCCTGAAA
>JAUNCV010000227.1 GCA_030526445.1 Bacteroidales bacterium
CTTCTATTAAGACGAACCTCGGTCTTCTATTATGATAGAGCTCCGTCATCATAGAAGCCTAAATTAAGCGCCTATAGATAAAGAAATTTTTTATGATTAGCGATTTCAATTTCACCTTTCACTTTGGCATCTAACCTGTTGATTATCAATACATAAATAGAGGTGAAATTGAAATTCCTATTTCACCTCTATTTTGATGTGTTAAAATAATTGATTTTCAGATAATTACACCATTTTGGTGAAAGGTGAAATTGAAATCGTCAATCATTTATTTTTTTCAGGCGGCCAAAATTGGCACCAGCTGATAGGCTTGGCCTTGCTTGGTATGCTTCATTTCGCATCCTGCCAAACGGAGCGCTTTTCCAAGGTCAATCTGAAACTTTCGGTTCACCACAATCTCCGGATATCGTTTTGCTATTGTTTCCACGATTTCCGAACCTTTTAGCCACTGACCTTTCTCGTCGCTCTGTGGCAGACGGAAGCAAGAGAAGAGCATGCCATCGAGGTCGGTCACCTTATAAAAAGGACGGTTTGCCTCCTCAATCTGGTCAATCTCGGTCTCATCGAACCAATAGCGTCGACCCTCGTTGAGCTCATGGCAGAGCTGGGCATAGAGCTGATCATAATCAATTTTGGTTTTGTAATCGATCATAGCATCACCTGGCACATGCACACAGATGTATCGGCGCGAACCTGTGCCATCGCAAAGCGGGTGCAGATTGTTTGTGGTGCCGATAAACGACGCATAGCGAGGTCTGTCTTCCTGAGCGCGACCAAAGATTGGGCGACCATTCACCTTCACCTTCGAGAGTGTCTGCTTCAGCTTGGCCTGATGCGATGGGCCGAAGTTGTCGAACTCATCGATGTTGACAAGCAGGTTGTGGGTCAAAGCCATTTCGCTGTCAAACTTATTGCCGAAGTTGATGTGGTCCAGATAATAGACCTGCAAATGCTCGGGCAGAATGTTGTTGGCGAAAGTGGTTTTGCCTCGGCCATGACGCTCGCTGATGAGAATGGGCACAGTCTCATTGCCATGTTGCTTGTCGAGCTGACGCCAGTGAGCCACACACGAAAGCAACCAAGTGTGAAGCCAATCGTGCTTCTTTTCGCTCAGCCCAGGGATGCGGCTGAAGAGAGCGTGCACATGGTCTTGGCCATTCCACACCGGAAGGCTGTCGAGATACTCGCTGATGGGGTTGAATTCTGGTACTTCGGCCGAACCGATGTACTCCATAATGGTAGTTTTGGGCGACTTCTTGCCACCCACGCCCTCTCGCTTGGCATGCAGCACAATGCTGTTTGCCTCCGTTTGGGTCAAGATCTTCCAGGGCTGCTCCTCGCTGCCCTCATTGGCCTTGATTCTACGAACCTCTGTCTTGCCGCTCAACACATTGCGGCGAAGCTCGTAGTTGTCGGCCAGAAATGCCTCAATTTCGAGGAGGGCCGACTGATTTTCAGTCATCACGGCGTATGACTTCTGGTTGATTGCAGTAATTTGCATGAGAAAAATGAGTGTAATTAGATAATGAATCAGTGCGCAGCGTTTCTGCGCGAAAAACGGGTGCAAAGATACAAAACAATTTTCACACTTCCAACATTTGTTGCTCACTTGTTCCGGAACTTTCCCGTAACTTGTGCTTTATGACCTCATTATCATTGTGTTATATGTGTGTCTTGATTGTGCTTGAAATGGTTGTTCTATTTCCGTTTTCGTAAGTTTTAAGTGAGGTACTTCTTCATTTTGCACAAAAAATGCAGAAAATAGTGAAAACTGCACGAAAAAAATGCAATTTTCGCCATTTTCTGCACTATGTGAGTGCAAATATTGACTCTGTATGGGCTGAGGAGTTGTATAGAGCGACTCTCTTCTTAGAGTCGCTTTTGTAATATACTAATGATTTATTGGTAATATTTTAGATATTATCTCAATAAGTTTATAGCTGTAGCTTCCTCCATCAGCCGGAGGATTCGCATAGGTCGTTTTCTGAACCAAGAGCTCGTAGTCAAAACCTTTATCGTACGTAAAATCTTGTATGCCATTAAAATCCC
>JAUNCV010000040.1 GCA_030526445.1 Bacteroidales bacterium
CATGGCCAACATCGGTGGCTTGGCAGTAAACTCAGGTCTGCCTCTCGTCATCGGTCTCTTTGCCATCACCCAGAGCAAGGAGCTTCCAAAGGATTCCAACGCATGGTTCATTACCATGACCATCTATGCTGTTATCGGTCTGGCGCTCCTCGTCTTCTGCTTCAGCCAGTGTAAGGAGCGTGTGGTAATGGATGCCAAGGAGAGCGAGAATGTGAAGGTTTCTGACCTCTGGATGGAGTTTGTACACAACCGTCCATTGCGCGTCATTGCCTTCTTCTTCGTGACCGCTTTCGCTATGATGTCGATTGGTAATGCTGCAGGTGCATACTTCATGAACAGCAACCTTCACAGCTCGGCAGCCGAACTCTCTATCTTCATGGCGCTCGGTTCTGCACCATCGTTCATTTTCATGCCTCTCGTACCAGCCATCAAGAAGGCTATCGGTAAGAAGAATATGTTCTATGCCTTCCTGGGCTGCGCTATCATTGGTATGGCTATGCTCTATGTCATTGCCAAGATGGAGACCCCAGACATGATGTGGATCTACATTGCACAGTTCATCAAGTCAACCGGCGTGATTGTGGCTACCGGCTACATGTGGGCACTCGTTCCTGAGGTCATCTCTTATGGCGAATGGAAGAGCGGCAAGCGCATTGCAGGCATCGTCAATGCTCTCACCGGCATCTTCTTCAAGCTCGGTATGACCCTCGGCGGTATCGTTACCCCAGCCGTTCTGGCTTTTGTGAAATACAACAGCGAGACCATCGACCAGACTCCTATGGCCGAAGAGGGTATTCTCTGGCTCGTATGTGTTATCCCTGCTGCTCTCCTCTTCCTCGCTATGTTCATCATCTCACGCTATGAGTTGACCGACGAGAAGATTGACGAGATCAACAAGGCTATTGAGGAACGCAATAAGTAAAAACCAAAACATAACATATTATGAAAACTACTAAGCGCTATCTTTTCCCTGCCGACTATATGGCAGATCCATCGGTACACATCTTCGATGGCAAGATTTATATTTACCCAAGCCACGACTGGGAGGCTTCGAACGTTGAGAACGACAACGGTGACCAGTATATCATGAAGGATTACCACGTGCTCAGCATCGATGGTGACCCAATGACCGGCACCGTGACCGACCATGGCTGTGTGCTTCGTCAGGAGGACATTCCTTGGGCTGGCCGTCAGCTCTGGGACTGCGATGTGCAGGAGTACATCCAGGAGGTTCCAACCAACGCTGAGGAGCAGGCTGCAGGCATGGGCTTCAGCAAGAAGGTGAAGAAGTATATCATGTACTTCCCTCTCAAGGACCGCAACGACGTGTTCCACTGGGGCACCGCTATTGCCGACAATCCTGCTGGTCCATTCATCCCACAGCCAGCACCCATCCCAGGCTCTTACAGCATCGATATGTGTGCATTCCGTGACGATGCCGACGATGAGGTTTATGTTTACTTCGGCGGTCTCTGGGGCGGTCAGCTTCAGCGCTATAAGGACAACATCCACCTCGAGACTCCATACCTCCCAGAGGGCGAGCAGGAGGCTTTGCCAAGCCGTTGCGTTCGCCTCACCAAGGATGGTTTGAATTATGCCGAGGCTCCACGTCCTATCCTCGTTGTCGATGAAAACGGCCAGCCTCTCAAGGCCAATGACCCACACCGCTTCTTCGAGGCATCGTGGACCTTCAAGAAGGATGGCAAGTACTACTTCTCATACTCAACCGGCGACTCGCACCTCCTCTGCTATGCTGTAGGCGATAATCCTTACGGCCCATTCACCTACCAGGGCGAGATTCTCACCCCAGTAGTAGGCTGGACCACTCACCACGCTATCATTGAGTACAATGGCAAGTGGTATCTCTTCCACCACGACTCTGTACCTTCGGGCGGCAAGTCATGGCTCCGCTCGCTCAAGGTTTGCGAACTTGAGTGGGATGAGAACGGTAAGATCAAGACCATTGACGGTATTGATGAATAAATCTACTAAACCCTCCCCGTAACTTATGAGGAGGGTTTTCAATTATAACAATGTTATTTCGACTATGAAGAAATATATGTTTGGTGCAGCCCTGTTGTGTGCTGCCCTTTGTGCCAGCTGTAACTCTTCACAGCCAGCACAAGAGACACAAGAGGCTCCACTCCGCCTCCTCAACCACTGGGATAACCTCAACGGCACTGTGGAGCGTGGCTATGCTGGCCGAAGCATCTTCTGGAACTGCGGAGGCGTAGATACAGCCCGCATCGAGAAGTATGGCGCCTACAATCAGGCCATCGGCATCAACGGCACCGTGCTCAACAATGTGAACGCTTCGCCCAAGATGCTCACCGAGGCTTATCTCGACACCACCGCCATCTATGCCAACCTGCTTCGTCCTTATGGTCTCAAGGTGTGGCTCTCGATCAACTTCGCTACCCCACAGGCTTTGGGCGAATGTGCTACAGCCGACCCGCTCGACCCAACCGTGCAGCAGTGGTGGAAGGATAAGGCCGATCAGATCTATGCCCGCATTCCTGACTTCGGCGGCTTCCTCGTAAAGGCCAACAGTGAGGGCGAACCTGGTCCATGCGACTTCGGCCGCACTCATGCCGAAGGCGCTAACATGATTGCCGATGCTTTGGCGCCTCACAAGGGTCAGGTTATCTGGCGTTCGTTTGTGTATAGCGCTACCGATGCCGATCGTGCCAAGACCGCCTATATGGAGTTCATGCCGATCGATGGCCAGTTCCGCGACAATGTGATTATTCAGATCAAGAACGGCCCTATCGACTTCCAGCCTCGTGAGCCAATCTCGCCACTCTTCTATGGTCTGAAGAAGACCCGCACCATGGCCGAACTCCAGATTACCCAGGAATATCTGGGCCACAGCAACCACATCGTGTATCTCGCCCCAATGTGGACCGAGTTTGTGGCCGAAGTGAAGCGTGACAAGGCCACCGCTCCAATCCGCGACTTTGCGGGAGTTTCGAACATCGGTCTGGGCGGCACCAACGTGACCGATAGCCGTGAGGCTTCGTGCGGCAACAAGATGGCCGAAGCCAACTGGTATGCTTTTGGCCGATTGGCACAAGACCCAAGCCTCAGTGCTGAGCAGATTGCTAAAGACTGGGTGGCCGAAACCTTCGCTCAGGCTCCAGCCGAAATCAAAGCCAACATCGTGAAGATGATGATGCTCTCGCACGAAGCGTGTGTAGATTATATGATGCCTATGGGCCTGCACCACCAGTTTGCCTGGGGTCATCACTATGGTCCAGAGCCTTGGACCGCCATTCCTGGTGCACGTCCCGACTGGTTGCCAAGCTACTACCACAAGGCCGATGCGCAGGGCTTAGGCTATGACCGAACCGTAGCAACCGGCTCTCAGGCCACTGCTCAGTATCCTGAGGCCATTGCTGCCGAGCTCGAGAACATCGAGACCTGTCCTGAGAAGTATCTGCTCTGGTTCCACCATGTGGGCTGGCAGGAGCGCGACCTCTGGAACCGTCTTGGTGCTCACTTCCAGCAGGGTATCAATGCTGTGCGCCAGATGCAACTGCTTTGGGCTACTGCCGAAGGTCATGTAGAGCCCGCCATCTTTGCCGATGTGACTGCTCGCCTTGAGTGCCAGCGCAAGGATGCCATCTGGTGGAAGGATGGCATGCTCCTTTACTTCCAGAGCTTCAACAAACTCCCTTGGCCAGCTGGCGTAGAGCCTGCCGAACATAAGCTCGAGGACCTCATGAAGGTCAACCTCGGCATCGACAACTACACCTGCCCAAGCCTCGAGTTGCTCGATAGCAAACGATAACTTCACACACTTTTTATATAAAAATAGAGCAGCAGCCGAACCCTCGACTGCTGCTTTTTTCATTAAGATTATTTGATGTCAATTTTTTTTCCTCGCGAGGAAAAAAATTTTTTCTCCCGAGAAAGTGCAAATTTACTCGTAACGGATGGCCTCAATCGGATCGAGGCTCGAAGCCTTCTTGGCTGGGATATAACCGAAGACAATGCCAATGATGGTGCAGACCACAAAACTGAGCACTACCGACCACAATGGCACAGTGGTTGGCAGCATGAATACCGATGAGGCAAGGCTCGAAATACCATAGCCTAACAGCACGCCCAGGAGGCCACCCGTCACACTTATCAGCACAGACTCGATGAGGAACTGTGCCGAAATATCAATGCCTCGAGCCCCCACACTCATGCGCAAACCAATCTCTTTGGTGCGCTCGGTCACCGAAACCAGCATGATGTTCATAATGCCAATGCCTGCCACCAGCAGCGAGAAGGCGGCAGCCACCACAAGGATAATGGTGATACTATCCATGGTCGAAGACATGGTCTCCATCATCTCGGCCTGCGAGCGGATGCTGAAGTCATCCTCATCGCCCTCCTTGATTTTGTGATTGCGACGCAACACAGTGGTGAGCTCATCAATGGCTTGATCGGTCATCTCTTCGGTGAGCGCAGAGCAGTTGATGCCCGAAAAATAGGTCTGTGCCAGCAGGCGCTTCATGACCGAAGTGTAGGGCATAATGATGAGGTTATCCTGGTCCATGCCAAACGAGTTGTAGCCCTTCGACTTGAGCACGCCAACGATGCGCACTGGGGTAGATTTGAATCGGATAGTCTTGCCAACAGGCTCCTGTCCGTCAGGAAAAAGCTCATCGACCACCGTCTTGCCCACTACACACACTTTGGCCGAAGTCTGAATGTCCTGCTCTGTGAAGCAAGCGCCCTCAACAATCTCCCACTGCTTGATATCGAAGTACTCGAGACCCTCGCCATAGACCGAGGTCGAAGTGTTGTTATTGCCATAGATAACCTGACCACTGGTGCTCACTTCGGGCGAAACATGCGACACATAGCGGCACTCCTGACTGATGACTTCATAGTCCTCCACTTTAAGAGTCTGCATGCTCGAAGGGTCTTGACGCACACCACCCGGACCACGATCGGCACCCGGATTGATCATGATGATGTTGGTGCCCATCTGCGAGATATTGGCGCGTACCGACTCCTTCGAACCCTGTCCGATAGCCATCATCACAATCACGGCAGCTACACCAATGATGATGCCCAGCATAGAGAGGAACGATCGGCCCTTATTATTGGCTAAAGCCTTGAGCGCCACCCTCAGTATAAAATAAAATAATCGCATAAATGAAATGTTTTAATCCTGCGGCACAGGCAAGGCCGCTAAAGCCTCGGCCGCATCGAGGATGTTTGGATTGAGGGTATCTGACTTGATCTGACCATCGCGCAAGAAGATGTTGCGCGACGAGTACTGAGCAATCTCGGGATTGTGAGTCACAAAGATGATGGTGTGTCCCTCACGATGCAGCTTCTGGAAGAGCACCAGCATCTCGAACGAGGTTCGGGTATCGAGGTTACCCGTAGCCTCATCGGCCAGAATAATGGTTGGGTCATTGACCAAAGCGCGGGCAATGGCCACACGCTGCATCTGTCCACCCGACATCTGGTTCGACTTGTGCTGCAGACGATCGCCCAAACCCACCTCTTGCAAAGCCTTGATGGCTCGCTCGCGTCGCTCTTTGGCCGATACCTTGCTGTTATACATCAGCGGCAACTCCACATTCTCGACCGCCGTGGTCTTAGCCAGCAGATTGTAGTTCTGGAAGATGAAGCCTATCTTGCGATTACGCAATTTGGCGCGTTGGTTGTTGCTCATGCGTCGCACAGCCACACCATCGAGCAGATATTCGCCCGAAGTTGGGGTATCGAGGCAACCCAGCTGATTGAGCAGTGTTGATTTGCCCGAACCCGAAGTGCCCTGAATGGTGACAAACTCGCCCTCATAGATTTTGAAGGAGACACCACGAAGCGCCTTCACCACCTCGTCGCCCACCTTGAACTCTCGGCGCACATCCAGCAGTTCGATGACCACTTTCTTTTCGGTTTCCATACTAATTCCGAATAAGTTAGGTTATTTTTTCTTAGCACCTGGAGGACCTGGCATGAATGGGTTGTTACCCATCTGTGGAGCACCTTCAGCGGCAGCAGGTCCCTGCATTATGGTTTCATTAACCACCTCTGTGCCCTCACCAATGCCCTCGGTAATCTGGGTGAGAACGCCATTCGAAGCACCTAACTTCACTGGCACAGCACGAAGGGTTTCGCCCTCCTTCACCCAAAGTTTGTTTCGGCTCTGACAATCAACGACTTGGGTATTTTTACCCAGCAACAACTCATTCGGAGTATAACGCAATGCCTTGTTCGAAACAGCAGTTACATCCTTCAGTTCGAGGGTATAAATTGAGACATTGGCCGTAAGTCCAGGCATAAGCTTGAGATCGGGATTCGGAGCAGCAATCACAACCTGATAGGTTACCACATTGCTGGTGGTTGTAGCGCTCTGACGCACCTGAGTCACTTCGCCCACAAACTCATCGTTAGGATAGGCATCGACCGAAAAAACCACACGCTGGCCGTGTTTTACGCCACCGATATCGGCCTCATCGACATCGGCAATCACACGCATATCGGTAAGATCCTGAGCAATGGTGAAAAGGGTTGGTGTGGTCATGGCAGCAGCCACTGTCTGGCCCTCCTCTACTTCGCGCGAAAGGATAACGCCATCGATAGGCGAATAGATATAGGCATAACCCAGGTTGGTTTTAGCCTCATTGACCGAAAGCTGCTGCGCCTTGTAGGTAGCCTCACTCTTTACAAACTGAAGACGAGCGGTTTCGAACTCATCGTCAGAGATAAACTTCTTCTGATGCAAAGTCTCCATGCGGCTCAGGTTGAGCTTCTGGTATTCATAGTCGCTACGGGCACTCTCCAGCTGAGCCTGTGCCGAAGCCAATCGGGCCTGAAGGTTGGTACGATCGAGCTCTGCAATGAGCTGGCCCTTCTTCACCTCGCTGTTATAATCAACATAGAGGCGGTCAATGATACCCGACACCTGGGTACCTACCTCGACTTTTGTCACTGGTTCGATGGTGCCTGTTGCAGTCACAGAAGTGCTGATATCGGCGCGCTTTACGGTCTCAGTGCCAAGGGTCACTTCGGGCATCTTAGGGCCACAAGCACAAAGCAATGCCAGTGCCGAAAGTGAGAGAAAAACGGTTTTCTTCATATCATTTCATCATTTATTATTACCGGTATAAAAGTCCAGAATCTCGAGGTTGAGCAGAGCCGTGAACTTGCTCTGCAAGGTCTCTTGTCGGGCCTTCAGATAGTTATTTTTTTCGGTCAAAAGATCGAGCATCGACTCAAGACCCACGCCATAGCGCTCGTCCATGATCTCGAGTGTCTGTCGAGCCGACTCTTCACTGGCCACAGCGCTACGATAACGTGCCTGAGCAGCCTCAATATCAAGATGTAGCGTAGAAAGTGTGTTCTGCAATTCGAGTCGGGTGTTTTCGGCCTCAAGCTCCTGATTTGCCAACTGAATCTTGGCCTTATCAACTTGGCTACGGGTCTGACGACGATCATAGATAGGCACCGAAACTGAAAGGCCAATCTGGCTGGTAAGGTGATTTTTCACCTGTGTGCCGAAGCCACCGCTCAAGGCATTGCCATTGTTGGTCGAAACGCCGGCATTGAGCGAAACAGTAGGCAAATAGCCGCCCTTGGCAATTTTGACCTGCATCTCAGAACTCTTAACCTGCAGTTCGGCGGCACGCAGGTTAGGCAGATTGTTCATAGCCATCTCCTCAACTTCGGTCACCGAAGGAATAAGCTTCAGCACGTCATCGGAACCAAACGACTGGTAATCGACCCCAAAGTCGGCATCGGGCGATAATTGCAGCAACTGCTTGAGCGAGAGAATATTCTGCGCCTCACTGTTTTTAGCCTGCACCAACTGATAGCGGTTCTGCTCCAGCTGGCTCTGCATCTGTGTCACCTCAACCTGACTCACCTTGCCCACTTGCTGGCGAGCCTTGGCACGCTCCAGTTCTCGTTCGGCAGCAGCCACTATCTCCAGATTGGTGGCAACACTCTCATGCGCATAGAGAATCTGATAATAGGCCTCGATGATGCGAACCTGAATATTATTGCTCGTCATCTCTGCTTCGAGTTGTGAAGCTTGCTGCGAGATTTTGCTCTGCTCCAGCTGGCGCCAGTTGGCTCCACCATTATAAAGCGTAACATTGGCCTGCAAGCCATACGAACCATTGTAGGTAGGATTTTTTGCATTCGTATCGAACGAACCGATGTTTTGCCCCTCAACCTTCTGGAAGTTGACGCCCTGTTGGGTGTTGAAGGTGAGCGAAGGGAACAATGCCTCACGACTCTGCTTCACATCGACCTCAGCGCTCTCGGTCGAATGTCTCGCCTGCTGTATCTGCAGATTGTGCTCAGCAGCATAGCGGGTACAGTCGGCCAAAGTCCAGTTCTGCTCAGCCATCAAGGCAAGAGGCTGAAACAGAAAGAGCAGTAGCGCAAGGCCTGATTTCATTTTTGCTTTCATAACTATTATTTAAAATGAGAAATCGGAATTATGCGGCAAAAATACCACATAATCCCGAATCTCGGAAATAAATTCAGCCAAAGGCCCGTTTTGTTCAGCAGAAACTACTTACCCACCAAACGATGATTCACAAATGCCGTTACCGCTTCTTTATAATGATCGCCAATAGGCAGATAGGTTTCGGCATCCATCTTGATGCGCTGGCGGGCAATCTCTTGCACATGACTCATGTTGACAATGAAAGAGCGATGAATGCGCACAAACCTATCAGACGGCAGGAGTTCGGCCATGCGAGTTATGCTCATCAGCACCATGTGCGAAAGTCCATCGGACATATAAAGACGCAGATACTCACTCTGAGACTCAACATAGCGGATGCTTTCAATGCTGATGCGCACTATTCGATAATCGACCTTCAGGAAAAGAATATCGCCCTCAATGCGCTCATCAATAACCTCTTGCCTACTTTCTTCTGGCATAATGACTTTTTCCTGAGCCCCCTGCTTCAGTTCATACTGTTGCTTCACCTTGGCTGCTGCCTGCTGAAATTCGGGCAAGCCAAACGGTTTGAGCAGGTAGTCAATAGCATTGACCTTATAACCTTCAATAGCATATTGCGAATAGGCTGTTGTGAAGACCACGATAGGCTGGCTGGAAGAGAGTGTACGCACAAAGTCGATACCCGAAAGGTCGGGCATATTGATATCGGTAAAAAGCGCATCAATCTGCTCATGCTGTAACACCTGCACGGCCTCGAAAGCATTGGTACAAGCCGCCACAAGCTCAAAATATGGGGTCATCTCAATCATCTTGCGAAGTTGCATGAGCGCAAGAGGTTCGTCGTCGATAGCAAGAACTCTTATCATAGTTCGAAAAGGAAATTAATAAGGCAAAATCAATTCGATGCAATACTGGGCAGCATCATCTGCATCGATGTTCAAAGAATAGTTATCACCATACTGAAGTTCAAGGCGTTTGCGCACATTATCAAGGCCAATGCCATGCTGTTTATCGGGCGATTCCTGACCGACTGCATGACGACTGTTGTGACATCTGAAACAGATTTTCTTCGACTGAGAATCGACCGCCAACTGCACATCGATAAACGAATCCTCACAATAACTCACACCATGCTTGAAGGCATTTTCGACAAAAGTAGGCAACAGCAAAGGCAGAATGCGAGCCTCGGCAGGCAACGTCTCGGGCACCGAATAGGTGATGCGCACCTTGTCACTATAACGCAACCGCATGAGCGAGATATACTGCTGCAAGAAAGCCATCTCCTTATCGAGTGTTACTAAACTGCCATTGCCCTCATAAAGCGCATAGCGCATCATGCCCGAAAGCTCAACAATGGCACGCTGTGCCCGCTCCTTATCCACATCGATGAGTACATGAATATTGTTCAAAGTATTCATGAAAAAGTGTGGATTTATCTGATAACGAAGATGCTCCAGTTCCTGTTTCAGATTCTGCTTTTCGAGCAAAAGCAGACGCTGACGCATGTTTTGCCCATTGAACCAAGCTGCCACTCCCAAATCGACACCCAACATCAGCAAAGCAATGACCAGACGCGCCATATCGGGCGGAGGAAGCAGGAATGGATGTTCCAGCGCTATGTTGGGCACATTGGCAGGCGGTATGGGAGAAACCCACTTCAGATAACCCACAAAGAGCAACAATGTGGCTAAAATACTGACCACATAGAGCCCAATTCTCTTCTTCACAACCAGTTTGGGCAAAAGCACAAAATGATGAAACAGAAAAACAAGGAGGAAAGCAGTGTCATAGCCCCACATCATTCCCACCTCTTTCCACTCAAACGGCTGCTCGATAGCCAACATGGCATAATACATATACAGAGGTGACGATGCATAGATAAGCATCCATGCCACAGCCAGCAACACCCATTCTATTTTGCGCGAAGAAAAATGCATTGTTCTTTGGTTTTTAGGTTGCACAAATATAGAGGAGTTTTTACACACAAGCTCTATTCGCTCAGAATATTCTGCATATTCAGCTGCATTATAGGTTATTTTGAAACACCACTCTTGCAAATTTCCTTGCTCACAGATACAAACGCTGTTTATTTTTGCAATACTTGCCCATTAAGTCTCAACAAGATATATAAATATATCAAAATGCTCTTTAAAAGTCACAAAATACCATCATATTGACAATATTTTAAATATTTAAACTTTCTTTTTGTAAAGTTTAAACACATTTTACATATCTTTGTGCCATCATCTTTTGCATAATAAAGAGTAATTGACTATATATATTAAGGTATCGTGTATGAAAGATTTATTGAAAAGCCGTAAAAGCGTTAACGATTGGATGGAACGCTATGGAGTTCGTTTTGGTGTGTATAAAAACGGTGTCTTTAACGAACAGTTGTTTCCTTTTGATGCCATCCCTCGACAGATTCCTGCCGATGAATGGGCCATGCTCGAGAAAGGCTTGATACAGCGTGTCAAGGCGCTGAACATGTTCCTTTACGACATTTATCACGACAAAAAGATTGTGGAAGACGGCATTGTTCCCAAGGAATTTACTTACGAAAGTAAGGGCTATATGCCTGAGTGCGAAGGAATCACCCCTACTCATAACATCTACGCCCACATTGCAGGCATAGATTTGGTACAGGCACAAGATGGCCGATGGCTGATTCTGGAGGACAACTTGCGCATTCCATCTGGCGCATCGTACCCCATGATAGCGCGCAAGGTAACCCGCAAAGCCGCCCCTCAGGCCTTCCGCGATCACAAGGTTCATGACAATCGCAACTATGGCGAGATGCTTCGCGAAATGATGGATTATATCAACGGCGGACGAGGCATCAACGTAATCCTCACCCCTGGTCGCTACAACTCAGCCTTCTTCGAACACTCCTTCCTTGCCGAACAGACTGGTGCAGTTCTGGCTTTCCCAGGCGATATGGTTGTTGAGGGCGAAAATGTCTATTACTTAGGCATCAATGGCCGAAAAGAGCGCGTTGGCGCTATCTACCGTCGTGTGAGCGATGAATATCTTGATCCGCTTGCTTTCGAACCTACATCACTTCTTGGCGTGCCAAACTTGATGGAGGCTTATCGCGCAGGCCATGTAGGTGTCATCAATGCCTTGGGCAATGGTGTTGCCGATGACAAAGGCATCTATTACTTTGTACCCAAGATGATTAAGTATTATCTGAAAGAGGAGCCTATCCTGCAGAATGCACCCACCTACCTGCCATTCTTCAAAGAGGATTTCGAATATATTATTAACAATGTAGAGAAACTTGTAATCAAAGATGTGGCCGAAGCCGGCGGCTATGGTGTAATGTTCGGCCGAGACATGAGTCCCGAAAAACTGGAAGAGGTAAAGAAACTCATCATCGAAGAGCCTCGCCGCTGGATTGCTCAGGAAGTTGTAGATTTCATTGACCTCGACATCATTGACGAAGAGGGCAAACCTTCGCCTCGCAAATGTGACCTGCGCGCCTTTGTCATCAGCGGCAAAGAGACCAAAGTGTGGAAATCGGGCCTGACTCGCTTCTCGCGCAATCCAAACTCTTTTGTAGTCAACTCTTCACAGGGTGGCGGCTTCAAAGACACCTGGGTTATGGAATAACAAAAACAAGTGAAATAAAAAAGAAAAATATATGAGCAACATACTGAATGCAGCCGCAGCCAACCGACTGTTTTGGTTGGGACGATATGCCGAACGAGGCTACCTTTTCCTGCACTTGATGCGCAAAGCATACGACGAAGTGCTTGATGTGCCAGAGGGAGAAACTCCGATCTATTCGGAGTTCCTCAAGAAACTCGACATCTATACCGATGGCGAACTTGACACCTCCTTCCACATCATGGACCAGCTTTATAACCCGAATACACCAACTTCACTACGATCGATCATTGAATGTATGATGGACAATGCCATTGTGCATCGAACAGAAATCACCACAGAATCATTCTCTTACATAGAAATATGTCGTGATATGATTCGCAAGTTCTCTATTGAGCACGAGAGTAACATCACAGAACTGCAGCCCATCACCGATGCCTTACTGGCCTTCTGGGGCTCGATTGGCGAGCGTGTGTATGGCGACAGACGCAACTATCTGATGCTTGGCAAACTGATTGAGCACATCGATATGAACATTCGCTTCGACTATAAATACTATCGCATCACAGAGGCAATGACTATCCTCGAAAAAACAATAGCCGATAACTGGCAACTTGTTGACCGACAGATATATGCCAAGCTTCTTTCTGCTCTTGAAGAAAAAGAGGCTTATGAGCGTCACGACGAACAGTTAAAGAACAAATTACTGAAATATCTCAACATGCTTGTAATCATCTGATGAAGATTTACTTTTATAAGTATATCACAGACTCTTCTTTTGCACCAGCCATCATAAGACATGCCTTTAAGCTGAGAGCCACTGCCTGCAACAACGAAATACAGCACGTAGTGGAGCCTCGGCTTGAAGTGTTTGCTTCGGTTGGTAGCCAAACGAATCTTTCGGTCCCTGTCTTCAGCCAGGAAGATGGGCTCGGAAACCAAGTGCAATGGGGCTTCATCGCTGAGCCTCACGATTGCTTCAGATTCGTCTCGTCGGGTCAGGTTGTACAAAGTCTGCCCTATAGGCTCAACGCACAACCCGAACTATTTTATCTGGCACCCACATCACTCACCAATTACACAAAACTCATGAGGCAGTTGGCCAATGCCTGCTCCACACCAGAAGATGTGATGCATGCCGTACACAACCTCATTATCTACACCCCCTGTCACACGACCGTCAGCACAACTGCGCAAGAAGTTTGGAATGACCCCCGAGGCGTGT
>JAUNCV010000228.1 GCA_030526445.1 Bacteroidales bacterium
ATGAAGTAGCCCTCGTTGATGATGGCCTGCTTTACAGAACAGCCCATTGCTGCAATCTGCTCGTAGGTCTTCATGGTCTCGCTCAAGCGGTAGCCATTCTCACCCTCTACTTTTACAAAGTCCTCATAGAGGCTCTTCTGAGGAACGAGGAAGCCCCAACCTTGATTCATCTCAAGTCCTAACTCTGCAGGAACGCTCATCTTGTCAATACGCCAGTGGCACATTACACCAGTAAGGTCCATGTTGCCCCAGGTATTGTTTGGATCATATACACGATTGCTCTCGAACATACTCTCACAGTTATGCTTGTGGTTGTAGTCGAGAATCTCGCTGTAAAGACCCTCATAGAGAGCATATTTGCCGCTCGATACTACTGCATCAAACTGAGCCGCAGCTTTGGCATTCTCACCAGTCCAGAGATATGCCTTACCCAGCATAGCCTGTGCAAACTGCTTGGTCACGCGCCAGGTTTCAGAGTCGTTTACACCAGCCTTCTCTGGGAGGCAACCACTGTTGATGGCGGTCTCAAGATCGTTGATAACGAGACCCCAAAGTTCTTCTGTCGAACCGTTAGGCTGGCTGTACTCGTTAGGAGCCAATTCGTGGTCAACAAGAGGCGGATTACCCCAAAGGTTGATCAGATAGAAGTAAGCCCATGCGCGAATGGTGCGAGCCTCTGCGTGGGTACGCTTCTGGATTGGCGATTCCTCGGGTACATGACCCAAAATAACATTACATTTATATATAATAGAGTAGTAGGTCTCGAAGAGCGACTGTACATAGCCAGCCTCTGTGTTGAAGGTAAACTCGTTAAACTGCTCGAGGTCTGCATTGTCGTTACGAGCCGAACCTCCGCTCCAGAAGTCATCGCCAAGAGCGTTGATACACATGTGGAGGTTATACTTCGAACCGTTGATCTGGAGGTAGATGGCTGCAGATGCATTCTCTGCCTCCTCGTCGGTCTTATAGAAAGTGTCGTAGTTGAGTACGCCGTGCTGTGCAATATCGAGTTCGTCTTCGCAAGAAGTGAAGCTCATGCCCATACCCAACATACCGGCCATTGCCAGATACAAATACTTATTTTTCATTGTGATGATCAGATTAGAATGTTATGTTCAAGCCAAATACAACCTTCTTTGAGTTAGGATAGCTACCCTTATCTACGCCGAGAGCTGAGCCTACGCCAGTTACCTCTGGGTCGAAACCAGGATAATCGGTGAAGGTGAAGAAGTCCTCAAGTGAACCATATACGCGAACGTTTTCAATATTAGCCTTCTTCAAGAGGTTCTTAGGAAGGGTGTAACCCAACTGAATCTGCTTGATCTTGAAGTAAGAACCATCGTAAACCATTGCGTCAGAGGTCATGTATGCATCCATGCCATTAGCACCAGCGCGTGGGTTGGTTGCCTTTGCATTCTGCTCAGGGGTGTTCGAGGTCTTCCAACGATTGTCGGTTAAAGCGGTCAGTTTGTTTACATAGTAGTCAGTACGGTTGAGACAGCAGAAGATGTCGTTGCCGATTGCACCGGTACCAAATACGATAGCGTCGAAGCCCTTGTATGCTGCATTGAGAGTGATACCATAGTTTACATCTGCCATACCCTTACCAATATCGGTCTTGTCGTTGGCGGTTGGAGCAGAGGTGATGTTACCATCCTTGTCGTAGAAGAGAGGGTCACCAGTCTGTTTGTCGATGCCTGCGCTCTTGTAGCCATAGAAGTACCAAGCTGGCTTGCCAACCTCAAAACTGGTGATAGCACCATAGGTGTGGAATGAAGTACCAGGCAGACGGTCGAGTGACTCGTGGATGTAGGTAACCTCATTCTTGAGGGTAGACAGGTTTGCACGTACGCCATAAGAGAAGTCGCCCTTACGATCCTGCCAGCCAATCTCGAACTCAAAGCCCTTGTTGGTGATGTTACCAGCATTAACTGGCGATGCAGTGTTACCAACTACGGTCGATGGAGTGATGCCGGTTACGATGAGGTCCTTGGTCTTCTTATTGAAGTAATCCATAGAGAATGAGAGTCGGTTGTCGAGC
>JAUNCV010000229.1 GCA_030526445.1 Bacteroidales bacterium
CAAAGGTTATGGGGTGAAATGTGACTTGAGGCACATAAAATGGGTCGGATTGCTCCGAATGGTGGGCTTAGTTCGGTAATCTGGAAATCTGAAAGTCTGAAACTCTGATTATTTTTTAAAACGGAAATGACCGCGAATTGGAACGTGAATGACCGTGAATAGTTTTTTTTGAACAACATTAATTACCGCCAATGAACGTGTAATTATCATTAATTCAGGGTTGATGCGTAAAATGAAGCATGCCACCTAACCTCAGTGAAGTGGGTTGGGTGGCATGTATTATATAGATACT
Organism: Bacteroidales bacterium; assembly: GCA_030526445.1. Lineage (GTDB taxonomy): Bacteria > Bacteroidota > Bacteroidia > Bacteroidales > UBA3663 > Liminaster. Next base: position 293 of record JAUNCV010000229.1, read on the forward strand.
TAGATCAGTGCATTAGAGAGTGTTGTTATTTTCGTCAACAACGGTGGTGCCGGTAGCGCCAATACGCCACTCGTTTGGCAAAGACTTGGCTTTAACTGCATCATAAGCTGCACTGTTCTTCACCTTGAGCTTGCGGGTGGTGGCATCGGTGCCGGCATTATAAAGCCAAGCATACACGCATTTATCCAGGTCAAAACCACTGGTAGCAAGCATGGTGACTTCGCTCAGCTTAGAGCAGCAGTTGAACATGTAATAATAACAATATGGTTCCAATGTGGTGGCTGGAAGTTCGGGTGCCTTGGTCAAATTGCAATCCATGAACATACCCCAATAACAATTATCAGCCAAAGTAGTAGCAGGCAGTTCTGGAGCCATTTCCAAAGAGGTGCATCCTTTGAACATGAAATGATAGCAAGATTTGGACAAAGTGGTGGCTGGCAACTTTTGTTGAATTTCTTTCAGTGAGGTGCAGTTTTGGAACATTTTCGAATAACATCCAAACGCCAATGTGGTTGCTTTCATCTCTGGAGCTTTGGTCAGAGCCTTGCATTCTTGAAATAAGTTCAAGTAACATTCTCCTGCCAATGTAGTAGCAGGTAACTCAGGAGCCTCTTTCAGCGAGATGCAGCCACTGAACAAGGATTCATAACAGCGATTAGCCAAAATCATAGATGGCAAGGTTGGAGCGGTTTCAAGCACTGTACAATTCTTGAACAAATTATTATATCTCACACCTGCACCAGTTACGTCCTGAGGTTTTGCATAGTCAACCAAAGTGCGGATATCGCCCGTACACTGAACCTTGTTTGTGCCTGAGAAGCCGATAGTTTTGCCATTGTTACCTCTTTTCAGATTACCGCGAACGAAGAGATAATCGGTAGTGAAAGTTACATCTGAAGAGTAATCGTTCCACTCATAGCCATTCACTGACCACTGAAGATCTGTGCCGGTGTATGTGAATGTCTGGCCACCCTCGGCCTTGAAGGTGAGGTAGTGGTTGGCAGGGTTATCGAGTGGGAAGTACTTGCTGGCGATTTCGGTAGCGGCGGCATCCTTGATGTTGAGGCTGGCGCTAACGGTCTGCTTGCCCAGGAAGAAGCTTGGTGGAAGGTTGTTTGGCTTCACGGTTACCTCGATCAGCTCGTCTTTATACTCAACCTTAGCAATCTCGAGCGTGTTTGCAGCGCGGCTCTCGGTGAGCACATAGTCGAGGGTGAAGTTATCCTTGTTGGCTGCGGCCTTCTCGGCAGCGGTGAGAGGCAATACCTTGAACTTGAGCACGTTGCTCACGCCATCGATATACACTGAGCCGTCAGAATACTGTGGCACTACGATGACCGAACGGATGCGTCCTGCAATCTCCTTAACCTTATCTTCGAGCTCCTTGATGCGGTCACGCAGCAAAATAATCTTGTTGTCGAGCTTTTCGATGTCAATGGCAATAGCATCCTTAGCCGCCTTGATAGCAGCTGCAATCTCGGTAGTGATGATGCCGTGCTCCTCCTCTACTGCCTTGCTGATGGCTTCGGTGTAAGCCTCTTTGAGCTCTACCTTGGCGCTATCGAGGTTGGCCGAAACTTCGGCAATCTGCTCATTTACAGCGCCGATGCCCTGCTTGAGGGAATCGACTTCGGTCTGAAGGGTGGTATCGACCGATGCCTTGAGTTTGGCCAACTCCTCCTCGACCGAGGCGATGGTGGCATAGGCTTCGAGCTGCTCGCTGACCCATGTCTTGAGGC
>JAUNCV010000041.1 GCA_030526445.1 Bacteroidales bacterium
GGCTAAGTCGGCTGGTATGCCAAAGGATACCATTGATCGCGCTATCAAGAAGGCAACCGACAAGGACACTTCTGATTACAAGGAGATGACCTATGAAGGATACGGTCCATTCGGTATCGCAATCTTCGTAGAGGCTGCTACCGACAACAACACTCGTACCGTAGCCAATGTTCGTTCTTACTTCACCAAGTATGGTGGTTCTCTTGGCACACAGGGTTCTCTCTCATTCCTCTTCACCCGCAAGGCTGTATTTACTGTTGGTGACAAGCCAGGTGTAGATATGGAGGAGCTTGAGCTTGAGCTCATCGACTTTGGTGTTGATGAACTCTTCCGCGACGAAGAAGAGGGCACCATCGTGGCTCAGGGCGAACCTGAAAGCTATGCTCAGTTGCAGCAGTACTTCGAGGAAAACGGTTACGAAATCAAGAGTGCAGAATTCGTACGTTTTGCCAACGACACCAAGGAGGTGACCGAAGAACAGCGTGAGACCCTCAACAAACTCCTCGATAAGTTTGACGAGGATGAGGACGTTACCGCAGTATATCATAACATCAAAGAAGACGGCGACGAGGAATAATTTCTTTTCGCATACATTATTTAAATATTATTCGAAAAAAATAATAGTGGACTAATACAAAAATCGGAGAAGATAGAGAAATCTATCGCAAAATAGGTTTCTTTATTTTCTTTGATTTCACATTAACAATACCACTTATTATTTTCACTTGTTACTATGTCAATACAACTTCAGAAAATACAAGAGCTTATCAAGAATCGCGAAACCGCACGCATGGGTGGTGGTGAAAAACGCATTGAGGCTCAGCATGCCAAGGGTAAGCAAACAGCCAGAGAACGCATCGAAGCTTTGGTAGATCCAGGTTCGTTCGAGGAAACTGATATGTTCCTCATCCATCGCTGTACCAACTTCGGCACCGACAAGAATCATCCTTTTGGCGACGGTATTGTAACTGGTTCTGCTACCATCGGTGGTCGTCTCGTATTCCTCTTCGCACAGGACTTTACCGTATCTGGTGGCTCACTCAGCGTAACCATGGCAGAGAAAATCTGCAAAATTATGGATATGGCTATGCGTGTTGGCGCTCCTATCATCGGTCTCAACGACTCGGGCGGTGCACGTATCCAGGAGGGTATTGCCTCGATGGCTGGTTTTGGCGAAATCTTCGAGCGTAACATCTTGGCATCGGGCGTAGTTCCACAGATTTCGGCTATCATGGGTCCTTGCGCCGGTGGCTCTGTATATTCACCTGCTCTTACCGACTTTGTACTGATGGTGAAGAACACATCATACATGTTCCTTACCGGACCAAAGGTAGTTAAGGAGGTACTTGGCGAAGTTGTTGATCAGGAAAACCTCGGTGGTGCCAACGTACACGCCACCAAGAGCGGTGTAGCACACTTTGCTGCCGAAAACGAAGAAGAGGCTATCCAGATGATTCGCACCTTGCTCTCATACTTGCCACAGAACAACATGGAGGAGGCTCCTCGTGTTGAATGCACAGATCCTATCGATCGTATGGAGGACGAACTCAATGAAATTATCCCAGAGAGCGCCAACCAAGCATACGACATGTATGAGGTAATCTCAAAGATTGTGGATAATAGCGAAATGTTTGAGGTTCATGCAGGCTGGGCAAAGAATATTATTGTTGGCTTTGCACGCATGAACGGCCAGAGCGTGGGTGTAGTAGCCAACCAACCAAAGGTAATGGCAGGTTGTCTTGACAGCAATGCCAGCCGCAAGGCAGCTCGATTCGTTCGCTTCTGCGATGCCTTCAACATTCCACTCGTGACTCTCGTAGATGTACCAGGTTTCTTGCCTGGCACCGGACAGGAATACAATGGCGTAATCGACCACGGTGCTAAGTTGCTCTATGCCTACGGCGAGAGCACTGTACCAAAGGTAACTGTAACCTTGCGCAAGAGCTATGGCGGCAGTCATATCGTAATGAGTTGCAAGCAACTGCGTGGTGACGTAAATTATGCTTGGCCATCGGCTGAAATTGCTGTAATGGGTTCGGGCGGCGCTGTTGAAGTTCTCTATGGCAAGGAGCTCAAGGCTGCAGAGACACCAGAAGCTAAAGCTAAGGTAATTGCAGAAAAAAAGGCAGAATACGAGGCACTCTTCTGCAACCCATACGATGCTGCACATAAAGGTTACATTGATGACGTAATTGAACCAAGAAACACCCGTTTCCGTGTGATTCGTGCCTTAGAAAAACTCCGCAACAAGCGTGTTGAAAATCCTGCCAAAAAGCATGATAACCTTCCACTTTAAACTTGGAAAGTTATAATTGATAGTTGACAATTATCTCTATGAAAAAAATTACAATCATAGCTACATTGCTGGTCAGTTTCACTAAGATGCTGGCCAACAATGCAGACAACTTCAAGGTGCAAGACCCAATGGGCTGGAAAATGGCCATCATTTCAATGGGTGTCGTTTTTACTGCACTGTTAGTGCTCTTCATTTGCTTTAAGTATGGATACACAGGCTTGGCTGCATTAGGTCTTGCAATCAAGAAAAGCTTGCATCACAAAAGTCAGCTTGAGCAGATTACTGAGAAACGTGCAAATAGAAACAACATAAAGGTAACCGATGCCCAAACCGGAGAAACCATTGACAATGAAGAATTGGCTGCAGCCATTGGTGTTGCACTCTTCATGCACGAAGATGGCATGCACGATCAGGAGAGTAACATCCTTACCCTAGGCGATACAAATTCTGCCTGGACAGGTGCAGGAAACAACCAGAAGCGTTCGCCTTTGCGCCGTTTCTAAAGTTTAGAATATAAATTAAATAAAAGTTTTCGAATGAAAACCTATAAAATGAAAATTAACGGCAACGAGTATGAGGTTGCTGTGAAAGATGTTAACGGACAGCAAATAGCTGTTGAAGTAAACGGCAAGGCATATAATGTTGAGCTGGCAGAACAACCAAAGGCAGAGAAACCAAAGCCTATAGTTCGTCCAGCTGCACCTGCTGCAGCTCCTTCAGCAGCACCTTCTCCTCGTCCATCGGCCGGAGCTGCAGGTGCCACAAAGTCACCACTTCCTGGCACCGTTCTCAGCGTAAATGTGACCGTAGGACAGAGTGTAAAAGCCGGTGATGTGGCACTCGTACTTGAAGCAATGAAGATGGAAAATAACATCAATTGCGGAAAGGATGGTGTTGTCAAGGCTATCTATGTCCAAAAGGGTGACAATGTGCTTGAAGGCGCAGATTTGTTACTCATTGAATAAATACAAAAAAATAAAACTCGCAGAGATTGACAAAAAATAGAAATTCATAGGAATCACTATACCGTCTTCTCTGCGAGCGAAAAAAATATTTATCATTGAAGATTAAACGTATATATACATTCATGCTGCAGACCTTTCTGCCGCTTTTCGCGATGACTTTCCTCATCTGCCTCTTCATTGTGTTGATGCAGTTCTTGTGGAGATACATCGATGATTTTGTGGGCAAAGGTCTCAGTATTGATGTGCTTGCCGAGTTATTTTTCTACGCAGCTCTGACCCTCTGCCCTCTGTCATTACCATTGGCAGTGCTGCTTGCGTCGCTAATGACATTCGGTAACCTGGGTGAGAGTCTTGAGTTGCTAGCCATGAAGGCTTCAGGCATCTCATTCACAAAAATCATGCGCCCACTGATGATCTTCATCTTTTGTTTGGCTATTGGAGCATTTTTCTTCCAAGATAGAGTTTTGCCGGTAGCTAATACGAAAATGTATAGCATCCTCTTGGGCATCAAGAACAAATCCCCTGAAATGGAAATTCCAGAGGGTGTGTTCTACAAAATGGATGTTGGAAGCAACGACACATACAACATCTATGTTCAAAGCAAAGACCCGAAGACTGGTTTGCTTAAAAATGTTACTATTTATATCTTCAGCGGAAGCAATATTGAGGATGCTACAGTAACAACAGCAGACTCTGCACGCATTCAGAGCACACTTGACGGTGGACACCTTAAGCTGACGCTCATGCATGGAGAACAAGTAGGCACATTCAAGCAAAACAACCGACAGAGAAGCAATTCCAATCATCCGCAATACAGACGTGAATCGTTTGAACTTAAGGAAGTATTCATTCCTTACAGCAATGATTTCGAGAAAACTGATGAGTCGATGATTGCATCTCGCCACGTTGGAAAAAATCTGGCAGAACTAAGCGCCTCAGTTGCTGAACTCGATCAAAGAATCGATTCAATCAACCAAGAATATGGACGCCAACTTGTGCAAACAACATACTATAAAAGTGTTGAGACCAAACAACGTCAAGATACGGTTTTCTTTACCCAAGTAAAAGAATCGCCCATAAACCTCGACTCAATATACTCTTCACTATCGCCAGCTCAAATGGTACAAGTTGCAGAAAAAGCCCGAGACCATAGCTCGATAGTGATTGGCTCATTCAATACTCGCAAAGAGATGCAAGCGGCAGAATATAAAAACCGCTCATATCACGAAATTGAGATGCATCGAAAGTTTACTCTTTCAATCGCATGTTTACTCTTTTTCTTTATTGGTGCTCCTTTAGGCGCAATCATTAAGAAAGGAGGTCTCGGTGTGCCTGTTATTGTAAGTGTGTTATTCTTTATCATATATTACATCATTGACAACACCGGATATAAAATGGCTCGTGATGGCAATGCTGAGCCTTGGTTAGGTGTTTGGTTATCGTCAATTGTACTTGCACCAATCGGTATTTTCCTAACTTGGCGTGCTCTTAATGACTCTGCACTCTTTGACTGGGATGCATACAAAATTTTCTTTATTCGTAACGGTAAGAAAATTATAAATTTCTTAAAGAAACATGGTTTTGTTACCAAAAATTTCCAAAAGGATTTCAAAGCCTTGCTTCGCAAAAAAATAACAACAGAAGATCAATAATTTATAAAGTTTCAACCCATTAAATTGTTTTAAGGACTATGGAACAGCTTTCAACTCGCCTTTTGGCACTTTCTCCATCAGCAACACTGGCTATGTCACAGAAAAGTCAGGAACTTAAGGCTCAAGGCCTTGACATTATCAACCTCAGTGTTGGTGAACCAGACTTTAATACTCCTGACCATATCAAAGAGGCTGCAAAACAGGCTATTGACAACAACTTCTCTTTCTACACAGCCGTTCCTGGCTACCTCTCTCTTCGCCAGGCTATCAGCCGTAAATTGAAAGAAGAGAATGGTGTGGATTTTGAACCTACTCAGATTGTTGTAGGTAATGGCGCCAAACAAGAAATCTGCAACGTAATTCTCGCCATTGTAGAAAAGGGCGACGAGGTTATTATTCCAACACCAGCATGGGTGAGCTACTTTGAGATGGTAAAGTTGGCAGAAGGTGTAAATGTACCTTTCCTCTGCAACCAGGAGCAGGATTTCAAGATCACAGCTGAGCAACTTGAAAGTCTCATTACTCCTAAAACTAAGTGCTTGATGCTCTGCTCTCCTTCGAACCCAACTGGTGCTATTTACTCAAAGGAGGAACTCGCTGCTATAGCTCAAGTTTTGGCTAAATATCCACGCATCGTAGTTATTTCGGACGAAATCTATGAGCATATTTCATATACCGGAGAAAAACTTACCAGTCTTGCTTCCTTCCCAGAGATGAAGGACCGTGTTGTAATCATCAACGGTGTTTCGAAAGCTTATGCTATGACCGGATGGCGTATTGGTTTCTGCGCTGCTCCTACATACATCGCTAAGGCTGTGACCAAACTTCAGGGCCAGTACACTTCAGGCTGTTCGAGCATTGCTCAGAAGGCTGCCGAAGCTGCATACAATGGTTCACAGCAGTGTGTTGAGGATATGCGTGTAGCCTTTGAACGTCGTCGTGATTTGATCTTTGACCTCGTACAGCAGATTCCAGGTTTCCGTCTTGACAAAAAACCACAAGGCGCTTTCTATGTATTCCCTGATGTGACCGCTCTCTTTGGCAAGCAGACACCTGCAGGCAAGACCATTGCTAACGCTGATGACTTGGCTATGTATCTCCTTGAGGAGGGTCATGTAGCTGGTGTATCTGGTGCAGCTTTCGGTGCCGATGAATGTATCCGCTTTAGCTACGCTACTGCTGACGACCGTATCACTGAGGCTATGGCACGCGTAAAAGCCGCTGTTGAGGCTCTCAAATAAGACTAACAGCTCAAAGAAGTTGAACTAAAAACAAGACAATGAAGAAAACTCGCGTTTTGCTTATCTGCCTTTGGACCTTGTTCCTACTTGGCATAGGAGGCACATGCCTTCTCTTTTCGCTAATCAATTCTGGCGCCATCGGCTCAATGCCCGCCATTGAAGAATTAGAGAATCCGCGAAACAAATTTGCTACGATTGTGTACTCGGCAGATTCTGTCGAGCTGGGACGTTTTAGTCAAGCAAAAGCAAACCGCGTGTTTGTCAATTACAACGCATTGTCTCCCCATCTCATCAATGCCTTGATTGCCACCGAAGATGAACGCTTTGAAGAGCATTCGGGCATTGATGTACCTTCTATTTACAGAGCAATCATAAAGACTGTTATTCTACGTCAAAAACATGCTGGTGGTGGATCGACCATTACCCAACAATTGGCAAAACTGTTATATACCGAAGATCCTGAAGCAGGATTTTGGGGTCGTGTCACACGAAAGCCTGTGGAATGGGTGATTGCAGTGAAACTCGAAACCCTGTACACCAAAGAGGAAATCATCAACATGTATCTGAACCATTTTGATTTCTGCTACAACGCAGTGGGTATTCGATCGGCTGCTCATATATATTTTGATAAATTACCGAAGGATCTTGAAATCCAAGAAGCAGCCATGCTCATTGGCATGTTGCAAAACCCATCAATGTTCAATCCAGTTCGTCGACCAGAGCGAACCATGAAGCGACGTGCCATTGTATTGGGCCAAATGGAGAAAAATGGAATGATCAGCCAAGTAGAATATGATTCGCTCAAGGTATTGCCTTTACTTCCAAACAAAGACATCAATGGCAACTACCGATTGGCGAACAGTGCCGACCATAAAGCGGGTCTTGCACCTTACTTGCGTGAATATTTGAGAAAAATCATGCGAGCAAAAAAACCAGAAAGAAGTCGATATGCATCATGGCAAGGACAGCAGTATTACGAAGACAGCCTTGCTTGGGAAATTGATCCTCTCTATGGTTGGTGTGCAAAAAATACAAAACCCGATGGTTCTCACTATAATCTGACAACAGACGGCTTGCGCATCTATACGACAATCAATAGCCGTATGCAGCGCTATGCAGAAGACGCTTTGACTTCGCATCTCCGAGACGAAATACAGCCTCAATTTACCAAAGAAAAAGCTAAGCAGAAAAATGCTCCTTATAGCAGAAAACTTTCTGACGAAGAAGTCTCAAACTCACTGCGTCGCGCAATGCGACAGAGCGAACGATATGTAACTATGCAAGCAGCGGGTTATACCAAAGAGCAAATTGAAGAGGCATTTAATACTCCTCGAGATATGACAATTTTCTCTTGGGCAGGCGAAATTGACACCGTAATGACTCCATACGACTCTTTGCGCTGGCAAAAACAATTCTTACGCGCAGGATTCATGTGCATGGATACTCTTGGACACGTTAAAGCGTATGTAGGCGGACCAAATTTCTCTTATTTCCAATACGATATGGTAACAGCCGGACGTCGCCAAGTTGGTTCGACTATAAAGCCTTTGCTATACACTTTGGCAATGGAAGAGGGCCGAACACCATGTGACGAAGAACTGAATGCACAGCCTACACTTTACGATGCAAACGGTCGTCCTTGGCAACCTCGAGATGGCGGCAAAAAGCGTCACGGAGAAATGGTAACGTTACACTGGGGTCTTATGAACTCAAATAACTGGATCTCTGCTCGCGTAATGGAAAAATTGGCTCCAGATGCTTTTGTCCGTATGCTGCATTCAATGGGTATCCGCAACAGACTCGACCCTGTTCTCTCTCTTTGTTTGGGTGTTTGCGAGATTTCTGTCGAAGAAATGGTAACCGCATATTCTTCGTTCCCAGGCCGAGGTCAAAGAGTAACTCCAATTTACGTAACAAGCATTTGCGATAATAGCGGTATTGAAGTTGCACGATTCAAAGCAAAACGTACTGAGGTATTCTCATTCGATGCTTATCTGAAAATGCTCCCTATCTTACGAGATGTTGTTGATAAAGGTACGGGTATACGAATCAGATATAAATACAAAATTACAGCTCCTATGGGTGGTAAAACCGGAACTACCAACGATAACTCCGATGGTTGGTACATGGGCTTTACTCCAAGCTTAGTAGCAGGAACTTGGGTTGGTGGTGAAGAAAGAAGCATCTTTTTCGACAGAATGGAGTATGGACAAGGAGCATCTATGGCATTGCCTATCTTTGCGAAGTTTATGAAAAATGTATACGCAGACCCTTTCTTGCCATACAAGCAAAGCGAGCAATTTCTCTATCCAGAAGATTATGACCCTTGTCATACTTCAACTGCTAAAGAAACCATTATTGAATCAGATTTCTTTTAATTCGTTTAGCTGAATAAGATATGCTCATAGCAACACAAAAACGTAAAGAGAATATTGCCGAATACCTACTATACATGTGGCAGGTTGAGGACATGATTCGCGCCTGTCAGTGTGATGACGAAAAAATAGAGCAATTGCTTGTGGCTCGCTTTAGAGGTATGGAGGGAATTGGCGACAAACAGATTCAGGAAATAGAGACCTGGTATCTTAACCTTCGAAACATGATGCTACAAGAAGGGAAAAGAGAAAAAGGTCACCTTCAGATCAACGAAAATATTCTCATTGATCTGACAGATCTACACCTGCGCTTACTAAAAAATGGGCACGACGCTATCTACACCTCTGCTTTCTACTCAACCTTGCCTATTATTGTTGAATTAAGAAGCAAAGAGGGTGCTGAAACTGTTGGCGAACTTGAAACCTGTTTTTTAGCTCTATACGGTGTTCTTATGCTACGCTTAAGACACAAAGAGATTGGTAAGGAAACTCTTATCGCTGTGCAGCAAATTAGCAAATTTCTAGCACAACTGGCAGAGAAATACAGACAATGGAAAAACGGAGAACTTAAATTAGACGAAGAATAAATATATAATATGTCACAACTAATAGAAGAGATTAACAAAAGACGCACTTTTGCCGTCATAGCACACCCTGATGCGGGTAAGACATCTCTCACTGAGAAACTTCTGCTTTTCGGTGGAGCTATTCATGTAGCAGGTGCCGTAAAAAGTAACAAGATTAAGAAAACCGCAGCTTCAGACTTCATGGAAATTGAACGTCAACGCGGTATTTCGGTTGCAACTTCAGTAATGTCTTTTGACTATTCGCTGAATGGCAATGAGTACAAAATCAACATCCTCGATACTCCAGGCCACCAAGATTTCCAGGAAGATACTTTCAGAACCCTTACAGCCGTTGATTCTGTTATCATCGTTGTAGACTGTGCTAAGGGTGTTGAGAGCCAGACAAGAAAACTGATGGAGGTTTGCCGCATGCGTAATACCCCAGTAATTGTCTTCATCAATAAGATGGACCGAGAAGGCAAAAATCCGTTCGACCTCATCGATGAGTTGGAAAACGAACTGCACATCAATTGCAGACCAATGACCTGGCCAATAAACATTGGAGAACGTTTTAAGGGTGTTTACAACCTTTACGAACAGAGTCTCAACCTTTATACACCAAGCAAGCAGACCATCTCAGAGTGTGTAGCAATTGAGAGCCTCGAAGATCCTAAACTTGAGGAACATATTGGCAAGCAAGATGCAGATCAGCTTCGCGAAGACGTAGAACTTCTTTCTGGCGTTTATCCTGACTTTGACAAACAGTCATATCTTGATGGCCAATTAGCTCCTGTTTTCTTCGGCTCGGCACTCAACAACTTTGGTGTACGAGAATTGCTGGACTGCTTCTGTCAAATTGCCCCATCTCCAAGACCTACACAAACCGTAGAGCGCGTTGTGAATCCAGAAGAGGAGAAATTCTCTGGCTTTGTGTTCAAGATTCACGCCAACATCGATCCTAACCACCGCTCTTGTATTGCCTTTGTTAAAATTTGCTCAGGCAAGTTTGAGCGTGGCACCTACTACAAGCACGTACGTTTGGATCAAAAGATGCGCTTCTCTGCCCCAACCTGCTTTATGGCATCGAAAAAAGAGATTGTAGACGAATGCTGGCCTGGAGATATTGTTGGTCTTCCAGACTCTGGAGGAACCTTCAAAATTGGCGATACAATCACCTCTGGAGAAGTTCTCAACTTCCGCGGCATCCCATCGTTCTCACCAGAGCTCTTTAAGTATGTTGAGAATGCAGATCCTATGAAAGCAAAACAGCTTGCTAGAGGCATCGACCAGCTCATGAACGAAGGCGTTGCACAGGTTTTCACCAATCAGTTCAATGGTCGAAAAGTAATTGGAACAGTAGGTCAACTTCAGTACGAAGTAATTCAGTTCCGCCTAGAACACGAATATAATGCCAAGTGCCGCTGGGAGCCTATTAAGCTCTACAAAGCATGCTGGATAGAAAGTGACGACGAAGCCGAACTGAAAGATTTCAAGCGCCGAAAGATGCAATTTATGGCCGTTGATAAGGAAGGACGTGACGTATTCCTGGCAGAGTCTGGATATGTTTTATCCATGGCTCAACAAGATTTTCCTCATATCAAATTCCATTTCACATCAGAATTCTAAATATACATAAAAAGAGAACAGTGAAAAACTGTTCTCTTTTTGTATATTTATACCTGCTATTACCCAAATCTCAAAGATGCAAGCAGTTATTGAGAGAGAATAGAAGCCTTTATTTTGTTAAAATATGTTAATATTATATAGTTATCTAATACTTAAGCCGAAACAGATACTCAATAAATAATAAAAAAGAGGTATTATGTATATTGAAAATTGTAAAAAAACTAAAAATATCCATCTTTGTAGCATCTAATAACTTAAAGGTATATATATGCTTGAACGCTTTCTCAAACAAAATAAATTCAATAACTATAAAGACTTTCTTGATAATTATCAAGTCTTAGTTCCTGAACATTTTAACTTCGGCTACGATGTCGTTGATGCATATGCTGACATTCAACCAGAAAAAGAAGCTATTCTTTGGACAAATGATCGTGGTGATGTAAAACACATCAACTACGCTGAGTACAAAAGAATGAGTGATCGCGTAGCAAGTTACTTCGAACAACTTGGAATAGGGCGAGGAGACTGCGTTATGTTAATTCTGAAAAGACGCGTAGAATGGTGGATTACAATGGTTGCATTGCACAAGATTGGAGCCGTTGCCATTCCTGCAACACATCTGCTAACAGACAAAGACATAATATACCGTTGCCACGAAGCCGAAATTAAAGCCATTGTTGCCGTAGGTGATGCCCAAATTCTTCGCAATATATATGCGGCTCGAGCATTTTGTCCTTCGTTACAGCATTGTATCAGCATCGGTCCTTTGGTGCCTCAAGGATGGGAAAACTACTGGCAAGGTGCAATGATGGCCCCAAAATTTGTGAGCAAAAAGGGACAAAACAACAATACAGACAACTTCCTTATGTATTTTACATCAGGAACGTCTGGCGAACCAAAGATGGTTATGCACGATTACACCTACCCACTTGCTCATATTCTTACAGCGAAATACTGGCACAATGTGCACGAAAATAGTTTGCATCTTACTGTTGCAGATACAGGTTGGGGCAAAGCTGTTTGGGGAATGGACAAATGATTGCGGGTGCCACCGTCTTTATTTATGATTTCGAAGGGCGATTTGAACCTCAAAATATGCTTAAGGTTATCCAAGATTTCAAGGTCACCTCTTTCTGTGCACCACCAACAGTATATAGATTCATGATACGAGAAGATCTTTCAAAGTACGATCTCTCTCATCTCGAATACTGCACAACAGCAGGAGAAGCTCTCAATCCAAACGTATTTCTCGAATGGAAAGAGAAAACTGGTATCATGATCTATGAAAGCTACGGACAAACTGAGACAACACTAGTGCTGGGAACCTATCCTTTTGTAGAACCAAATCCAGGCTCAATGGGTATGCAAAATCCACAATTCGATATAGACGTTTTGGATAACGAAGGAAACCCATGCAAACCAGGAGAACAAGGACAGTTGGTAATTCGTACAGATAAAGTAAAACCATTGGGTCTTTTCAAAGAATATTATAGAAATCCAGAGCTCACCGAAAAAGCCCATAATAATGGCGTATACTATACTGGCGATGTTGTATGGTATGACGAAAATGGATATTTTTGGTTTGTAAGTCGCGCTGATGATGTGATCAAATCAAGTGGATACAGAATCGGTCCATTCGAAGTAGAAAGTGCACTTATGAGCCATCCTGCAGTTGTAGAATGCGCAATAACCGGTGTGCCTGACGAAATTAGAGGAATGGTAGTAAAAGCAACCGTTGTGCTGAGTAATGAATACAAAAAACACGCGGGTCCAGAACTGATTAAAGAATTACAAGATCATGTAAAAAGTGTGACAGCACCATATAAATATCCTCGTATTATCGAATTCGTCGATGAGCTTCCAAAGACTATCTCTGGCAAAATAAGAAGAGTAGAAATCAGAGAGAATGACAGAAAATAACAAAAAGCAGCAGGTTCTATTTCAGAGCCTGCTACTTTTTTATATAACATAAATAAGAATAATCAAAAAAAAAGAGATCTTGAATCATCAAGATCTCTCGAAAAGTGGCAACTTCCTACTCTCCCGCGTTGGCAGTACCATCGGCGATGTAAGGTTTAACTTCTCAGTTCGGAATGGGATGAGGTGGAGCCCTTACGCTATAATTGCCTTATTTGTGATACAAACTGTATCGATGAGCCGCTTTCGAGAGTTGAACTCGAGACCTCATCCTTACCAAGGATGCGCTCTACCACTGAGCTAAAGCGGCAACAAAATATCTGTTGTTTGAAAATTTGTGTCGGGGTACCAGGATTCGAACCTGGGACCCCCTGCTCCCAAAGCAGGTGCGCTAACCGGACTGCGCTACACCCCGAAAAAAAGTGGCCGCTTCCTACTCTCCCGCGTTGGCAGTACCATCGGCGATGCAAGGTTTAA
>JAUNCV010000230.1 GCA_030526445.1 Bacteroidales bacterium
GGATATGCTGCGTGCCGTGAACCGTGAGCAGGGTCAGACCGTTATCATTGTCACTCACGAGCAGGAAATTGCCGATCAGACCGATCGCCGCATCTTCTTCAAGGATGGCGTGATCTTCAGGGATGAGTACAGTCGAACCTAATAACAAGTAGTCTTATGCAAGAATTGTTCAACGAGGTTTTACTGGCAATGAAAAACAATAAGATGCGCATTGCCCTGACCGGTTTTTCAATTGGGTGGGGAATGTTCATACTTGTTGTGCTTCTGGGCTCGTCCGGAGGTTTCCAGCGAGGCCTGTACAAGACGTTCCATCTCGATATTGATCAGATTGTTCGCGTCTCTACAGGCAAGTCTGCTTATGCTTGGCAGGGCCTCGATAAGGGCCGAGAGATAAAACTCAGGCTCTCAGACTCTGAGGCGATTGAGAGTAGCCATATCGAACACATTGAGCGTGTCTGCCCGATGAACACCAAGCTCCTCGAAATCAAAAATGGCAGCGCTCATGTCAATACGTCTGTAACAGGATGCTATGGCGGATATCTGGTCAATGACTACCGCACACTTACTTCGGGTCGTGATTTTAACAAGATGGATATCGAAAGCCATGCTAAGGTTTGCATGATGAACGAACTCCTTGCCAGGCAGCTGTTTCAGAATAATGATCCTATAGGCGAATATGTTGGCATCGACGGTATCGAGTACCTGGTTGTTGGTGTGTGCGAAAGCAGCCTGAACAATGACGTCTCTTTGGCCATGTATATTCCTCTCTCTACGATGATGACCATTTATTATCCTGAGGGCTATATAAAGGGCATCAATCTGATTGTGAGCCGTTTGGATTCTAAAGAGCACAATGAGCATCTGGTTCGTGAGGTGCACAACCTCCTTGCTTCACGCCTCTCGTGCAGTCCAGACGATTACAAGGGCATCAAGGTCAATAATCCATACGAGCAGGTACTTAGTGCCAAGAACATGATTGCCGGCATCGGCGTGTTTGTCTGGATCATCGGTCTGGCCACCCTCATTGCAGGCATCGTAGGCGTGAGCAACATCATGCTCATCACTGTCAAGGAGCGTACACGCGAGCTGGGTGTCCGAAAGGCTATGGGAGCCAGCAATGCACATATCATATCATTGGTGCTCATCGAATCGGTTGTCATAACTGTCATATTCGGTTACCTTGGCATGATGATAGGAGTGGGGCTCACACAGTTGCTCGATATGGCTTTGGGTTCCGCATTCCCAATGTTCCAGAATCCTGTGGTTCAGTTCTGGCCTATCATGGGCTGCAATGTCATCATGATCATTGCCGGACTCATAGCAGGCTATGTGCCAGCCAAACGTGCTGTCAGCATCAAGCTTGTCGAGGCGCTCACATCATAAATATAAATTGAAATTCAGAAATCATGTTCGATAGAGATTTTTGGCAAGAAGTACTGCAAACCGTACAGCGTCAGAAGCTTCGTTCCATAATGACGGCTTTTGGTGTCTTCTGGGGCTTGCTCATGTTGATGTTCCTCATCGGAGCCGGCATGGGTTTCCAGGAGGGTGTCGTGGGTCAGCTGAAGCAGATTCCGTCAAACACGGTGGCATACTTCAGCAATCTGACCACTATGGAGTATAAAGGCTTCACAAGCGGTCGCGATTGGTGCATTGAGCAAAAGGATATTGACGTTATCAATCGTGACTATCCAGGCGCAGTCATTCATGCCGTTGGCGTTAAGTATCTGCCTACCCGCGAGAGCCAGCTGCTTGTTACCCATGGCGATGCCTCTGACGAATTGGTAGTTGCCGGTGTGTCGCCTTTTTATAGTATGATAGCACCCCAGCAGGTTGTTGAGGGACGCTATGTAAACGAGTTTGACTGTAACGAGCGCCGCAAAGCTTGCGTCATCGGAATCAATGTTGCAAAGACATTGTTCCCGAACGACGTAAATCCGGTAGGACAGGAGATTCGTATCGACGGAAACAGCTTCAGCGTTGTCGGAGTTGTTAAGAAAACCAACGATATGGTCAATTTAG
>JAUNCV010000042.1:0-7314 GCA_030526445.1 Bacteroidales bacterium
CTCATGTAGTAGAGACCGTTCAGGACGGTCCTACCCAGTTATATATCGATCGCCTCTATGCACATGAGGTGACCTCACCACAGGCATTTGATTCTCTTCGTGACAAGGGTATTCAGGCCTTCCGTCCGGATCATGTGGTGGCAATGCCAGACCACAATACCCCATCTGATCAGCAGCTTGAGATTAGCGATGCTATTGGTTGCAAGCAGGTTGAAACTTTGGCTAAGAACTGTGCCGAATTTGGCATCAAGCACTTCGCCATGGGTACTAAGGACAATGGTATTATTCACGTTGTAGGTCCAGAGAAGGCACTTTCTCTTCCTGGTATGACCATTGTGTGTGGTGACTCGCATACTTCGACCCACGGTGCTGTTGGTGCTATTGCTATGGGTATTGGTACCTCAGAGGTTGCTCAGGTTTTGGCTTCACAGTGTATCTTGCAGAGTAAGCCAAAGACCATGCGTATCAATGTGGAGGGCGAGCTTCAGCCAGGTGTAACTGCCAAGGATGTGGCACTTTATATTATGGCTCAGATGACCACTTCGGGCGCAACAGGTTATGCTGTTGAGTATGCTGGCTCAGTGGTTCGCAATATGTCTATGGAGGGCCGTCTGACTCTTTCAAACCTTTCGATTGAGATGGGTTCGCGTGCTGGCCTCATCGCTCCTGACGAGATCACTTTTGCATATCTTAAGGACCGCGAATACGCACCAAAGGGTGCTGAGTGGGATGCTGCTGTAGCTAAGTGGAACGAACTCAAGAGCGATGCTGATGCAGTGTTCGACAAGGAGGTTACCTATCGTGCAGAGGATATTGCTCCACGCATCACTTTCGGTACCAATCCTGGTGCAGGTATTGCTGTTGACGAGTGCATTCCTACCACTGATGGTATGACCGATGCAGAGAAGGATCAGTTCCTTTCACAGCTCAGCTACATGCAGTGGCAGCCTGGCCAGAAACTCGAGGGAACACCAGTAGATTACTGCTTCCTGGGTGCTTGTACCAATGGCCGTATTGAAGACTTCCGTGCCTTTGCTTCGATTGTAAAGGGTAAGAGAAAGGCAGATAATGTAGTGGCTTGGCTCGTGCCAGGTTCATGGCTCGTGCGTCAGCAGATTATTGACGAGGGCATTGATAAGATTCTTGAGGAGGCAGGTTTCGAACTCCGTCTCCCATCGTGCTCAAGCTGTTTGGCCATGAATCCAGATAAGGTTCCTGCAGGTAAGCTCTCTATTTCGACCTCAAATCGTAACTTCGTAGGTCGTCAGGGTCCTGGTGCTCGCACCATCCTTGCCTCTCCTCTCACCGTGGCTGCTTCGGCTATCACAGGTGTTGTGACTGATCCTCGTACTATGTTGGCTGCCGAGCTTGCTCCTGCTGCAGAACTCCGCAAGGTAACTGCGGCTCAGCCAGACGCTTGTCCTAATTGCGCTTTTGGTGCAAACCAGGCAACTGCAGCTGCACAGAACGATGGAGCAAAGTCAACCCACAAGGCATTCAATATTGTTCGTTCGACCTGCATTCCTATCAACATCGACAACAACAATACCGACAATATTATTCCAGCTCGCTACTTGGCATTCACCACACGCGATCCTAAGTTCTATGGCGATGCCTTCATGCACGACCTCCGTTATGATGCCCAGGGCAACCCAGTGAAGGATTTCGTGATGAATCAGCCTGAGTACTCGGCTGCTCCAAGTGAGGGCATTCATGAGATCATCGTAGGTGGCAAGAACTGGGGTTCAGGTTCGAGCCGTGAGCATGCAGCTTGGGCTATCGCTGGCTATGGCGTACGTGTAGTGATCAGCTCTTCGTTTGCCGATATCCACCGCAACAACCTGCTCAACTGTTTCGTGCTCCCTGTAATTGTGACCGAAGACTTCCGTCAGGAACTTCTTGCTACCATTGCAGCTGACGCTAATGCTATTGTAACTGTCGATGTGCCTAATCAGACTGTTACCAATGAGGCTACTGGTCGTGTCGAGAAGTTTGATATCAACGGCTACAAGAAGTATTGCCTCCTCAATGGCTATGATGATATCGATTATCTCTTGTCAAAGAAAGAGGCTATTGAAGCATACGAATCTAAATGAAATTAGAAATCTTAGATACCACTCTACGCGATGGCGAGCAGACCTCGGGTGTTGCATTCAACGCATCCGAGAAGCTCGCCATTGCGCGTGAATTGATATTGAAGGTAGGTGTTGATCGTCTTGAAATTGCCTCTGCACGTGTGAGCGAAGGCGAATTCCATTGCGTCAGCAAAGTGTGCGAGTGGGCCTCAAAAGCGGGTTGTCTTGATCGTATAGAGGTGCTTGGTTTTTGCGATGGAGGTGCATCTATCGACTGGATTAAGCAAGCTGGCTGTAAGGTTATCAATTTGCTTACAAAGGGCAGTGAACGCCATTGCCTCGGTCAGCTCAGAAAGCAGCCTCAGGAGCATTGGGATGATGTTCGTGCGAACATTCTGAAGGCTGTAGATGCAGACTTGCGTGTCAATATCTATCTTGAGGACTGGAGCAACGGCATGAAAGATAGCCCAGAGTACGTTTTTGGAATGCTTGATGCATTACAAGACTTGCCTATTGAGCACTTTATGTTGCCCGATACTCTTGGCATTCTTTCGCCTAACCGCACAAAAACCTTTTTTGAGCAGGTTATTGCACGCTATCCAAAACTTCGCTTCGACTTCCATGCCCATAACGATTATGATCTTGCTGTAGCAAATGTACTGGCTGCAGCCGAAGCGGGTTGTCGTGGTATTCATACAACTATCAATGGTTTGGGTGAGCGTGCTGGCAATGCTTCGCTCTCGTCGGTGGTTGCTGTGATTCATGATATGTTGCCCGAGGCAAAACTCAATATTATTGAGGAGAGCATTAGCAATATAAGTCGTATGGTCGAGAGCTATTCGGGTATTGCCAATGCTGCCAATGCGCCTATTGTGGGCGACAATGTCTTCACCCAGACAGCAGGAGTGCATGCCGATGGAGATAAGAAAGGCAAGTTATATGTTAATGCCCTTTTGCCAGAGCGTTTCGGCCGAAGCCGTGAATATGCTCTTGGTAAGATGAGTGGCAAAGCTAACATTGAGCAGAATCTCAAAGTGCTGGGCATCAGCCTCAGCGATGAAGATATGCGTCGTGTTACGAAGCGTATCAATGAGTTGGGCGACAAGAAAGAACTTGTTACAATTGACGATTTGCCTTATATCATCTCCGATGTGTTGCATCATGATGCTCCTTCTGAGAAGATCCGTCTTGTGAGCTATATGGTTTCGACAGCTTATGGTCTGCATCCTCAGGCTTGTGTCAAACTTGAAATCAATGGACAGGAGTACGAAGAGTCTGCAACTGGTGATGGTATGTTCGATGCCTTTGTGCGTGCTGTTCGTCATATCTATCGTCTTCGTTTGGGCCGTACTTTCCCTTGGCTTACCAACTATGTTGTTACTATTCCTCCAGGAGGACGCACAGATGCCCTTGTGCAGACTGTCATCAACTGGGAATATGAAGGTAAGGTATATCGTACCCGAGGTCTTGATGCCGATCAGACTGAAGCCGCTATCAAGGCCACTATCAAGATGCTTAATTTGCTCGAAGCAGAATAAAAATAAAAGGCTGTGCGATAGGATGCACAGCCTTTCTTAAAACCTATAAATAATGAAAACCATTCGCGAACTTTATAGAATAGGTCTCGGCCCATCGAGTAGCCATACAATGGGCCCTCGTAAGGCCGCAGAAATCTTCCGAGAGCGCCATCCAGAGGCTTCACGCATGGAAGTGACCCTTTATGGCAGTTTGGCTGCTACTGGCAAAGGTCATATGACCGATGTTGCCATTATGGATGCCATTCCCGGAATATCTATTCTTTGGGAGCCTAGAACTTTTCTTCCTTTCCACCCTAATGGAATGAAATTTCGTGCCTTTGCATCTGATGATTCACTTATCGAAGAGTGGACTGTCTTCAGCGTGGGTGGTGGAGCTTTGTCAGAAGAGGGTGAGCAGAACTGTGTGTTGGCCGACATCTACCCTATGAGTACTCTTACCGAAATTCTCGCCTATTGCACCAGCACAGGCAAAAGTTATTGGGAGTATGTTGAGGAGTGTGAAGGCAAAGAAATCTGGGAATACCTTCATGAGGTATGGGAGGTAATGAAATCGGCCGTTGAGCGCGGTCTCGATGCCGAGGGTGTTTTGCCTGGACCTCTCAACTTGCGTCGTAAGGCTACCTCAACCTATGTCAAAGCTTCAGGATATAAAGACAATCTCCGCACACGAGGACTTGTATTCTCTTATGCTCTAGCCGTGAGTGAAGAGAATGCTTCGGGCGGCAAGATTGTGACCGCTCCTACCTGTGGTTCGTGTGGCGTGCTTCCTGGTGTGCTCTATCATCTTTGGAAGAGCAAGGACTTTTCAGAAACTCGCATTCTTCGTGCCCTTGCCACAGCTGGACTGATTGGCAACATTGTGAAGGAGAATGCTTCTATTTCGGGTGCAGAGGTGGGCTGCCAGGGCGAAGTTGGTGTAGCCTGTGCTATGGCTGCAGCGGCTGCCAACCAGCTTTTTGGAGGAAGTGTGGCACAGATTGAATATGCCGCTGAGATGGGCCTTGAGCATCACTTGGGTATGACTTGCGACCCTGTGTGTGGTCTAGTGCAGATTCCTTGCATCGAACGAAATGCCTATGCTGCTGCCCGTGCTCTTGATGCTAATATCTATTCTACGTTTACCGATGGAGTGCATCGCGTTTCATTTGACAAAGTGGTTGCTGTTATGAAGCAGACAGGCCATGACCTTCCTTCGCTATATAAAGAAACCGCTGAGGGTGGTTTGGCAAAGAACTACAAGCAGATGTATGACAAAGTGAATATTGAATAATACTACTATAGTGTTTGAAAAAGCCTCGGATGTTTACCAAAAACTTCCGAGACTTTTTTATATTTGTTATTCTCTTTTGATTGGTTCACCCATAGCCGAAGCCTCTGCATCTTGGGCATCGAGCTTGAACACCATAAAATTGGGTTGTTCAGCGGTAAGTGGTGCCCATGCATCTCCTTCTAACCCGTTTGGGTTACTATACTTGACAAAATTGCTCCAATAGGTGAGCATGCGTTCTGAAAGGTCCCAATCGCCCTTAGTCCAAGGACGCCAACAATGTTTGAGAGATTTGAAAACATACCAGAGATCTGAAGAGTGGAAAGCACCTTTCAGTCGAGCTGTAACCTCTGGGTGTGAGCCATCGTCGGGCAGTGGACGAGCAAATTGATATGCCCATGCTTTTCCTCCTTTTTCTGCGCGGACACGGCAGAAATCGGCAATGCCTCCTCCCATATTACCTAAATCGTGTTGGGTATAGCCAATCATGTATGGAACGTCGGCCAAAGAGCCATCGAGTGTGGCTTGATCGAAACTCTCAAGGCTCACGTAGCCATCAACGATAGGACGCATGGCGATGACACCATCCTGTCCACCTGATGCACGATAGATATTATCGAGTGAATAAAGGAACTCGGTTGATGCACGACGCATTTTTTCGAGATCGGTAAGACCAGCCCAATCGAGCACAATCTTGGCTTCAGCCTGAGCTTCGGCAAATGTGAGGTTGCGGAAGATGTTGGTTTTGGCACTTTGTGGCATAGATGGACGCATATTGTCAGGCTGTGCACCAGGCATGGTAATGCCACCGCCACTCATGATGACAGCTTTCTGGAAATATCCGCGAGCCAATGGAGACTCACAGAGAGTCTTGACACTGCCAGCACCTGCACTTTGTCCGAAAATAGTAACATTTTCAGGGTCACCACCAAATTGTGAAATATTTTTGCGAATCCATTTCAAAGCTTCAATCTGATCGAGAATACCGTAGTTACCTGATACTCCATGTGGACTTTCGGCCGAGAGTAATGGGTGCGTGAGGAAGCCGAAAACACCCAGACGATAGTTGATAGAGACAAGAACTACATCCTTGTTGCCCCACTCCTGACCATCAAATTCTGGTTCAGAGCCCCAGCCCTCGCGATACCCTCCACCGTGAATCCAAAGTGCTACAGGAAGTTTGGCATCCTGTTTATTCGGAGCCTTGGTCCATACATTTAGATAGAGACAATCTTCGCTATATGGAGCTTCATCCCCATAGCCCCATTCGGTCGTGTATCCTCCAGGGTAATGAACAGATTGGTAGCTTGGATGACCGAACTGATCGGCAATTTTAACACCCTCCCAGGCCACTACTGGTTGCGGCTCTTTCCAGCGGAGTTCGCCAATAGGTGGGGCTGCATAAGGAATTCCTCGATAGACAAACACATCAGGGTGGTCGTCGGCAGTAACGCCTTGTACTTGACCACCTTCGATCGTTAGAATGGGGTTATCAACGGCTTGTGGCTGACTGGTGCAAGCCGCAAGAGCAAGGAATGAAAAGAAAGCTAAGTGTTTCATGTGCCTGATTATATTAATATGAGTGTGTAAAGAAAAATATATAGAGTTTATGAACAATCAAATTAGTACTCTTGCATAAGTTGTTTGAGCAATGCCTTACAACCCGACAGGCAATCCTGCCAAGTAGCCTCAAAATCACCAGTGTACCATGGATCAGCTACTTCTCGATTGCTTCCAATGAATTCGAGCAAGAGATAGATTTTTCTTTCTGGGTCACCACCAAGCATACGTGTCATGTTGCGACGATTCCATTCGTCCATGCCAATGAGCAGGTCATAGTTATCATAATCGCTTTTGCGGAGTTGACGAGAAGTTTTGCCTTCGCAAGAGATTCCATGCTCAGCCAGTTTACGTCTGGCTGGTGGGTAAACAGGGTTGCCAATCTCCTCTGTACTGGTGGCAGCTGATGCAATTTCAAAATCATGGCTAAGACCGGCCTCCTCGACCAAGTGTTTCATCACAAATTCGGCCATTGGGCTGCGACAGATATTACCATGACATACAAACAGTATTTTTTTCAAAGCAATAAAATTTAATTGTTATTATGAGAAGGTTCTTGAGGTTTGCCTGGTCGGGTATAAAACTTTACAGAACACTTCTTTTTAGGTTTTCCCATATTTTTTTTCCGCTCTTCGTAAGCAGCATATTGACGTTCAAGAAAATTATCGGCCATAATTGCTTATTTTTAGAAGCAAAGATAAACGTTTTTCTTTTTAAGACCAACCATTTTGAAGAAAAGATGATAGTATGTAGTGATATTTGCAACATAATATCAGAAAAAATGATATTTTGCTCGCAATTTGTTGCAGTTTATTGAAAAATAGATTATCTTTGCCGCACTCTTTTCGAAAATCTTTGAGATAGAGGAAAGAGA
>JAUNCV010000042.1:7324-13084 GCA_030526445.1 Bacteroidales bacterium
ATGTTATTCTGATAATTAATTACAAAAGTATATAGAAGTATGAAACTCAAAATTGCAGTTTTGGCCGGTGATGGTATCGGACCAGAAATCATGGAGCAAGGCGTAGCAGTAGTTGATGCCGTTGCCAAGAAGTTCGGACACGAAGTATCGTTTAAGAAGGCTCTTTGTGGTGCTCATGCCATTGATGAGGTGGGTGATCCATTCCCAGAGGAGACTTTCCAGACCTGTATGGAGGCCGATGCCGTGCTTTTCGCTTCGGTTGGTGATCCTAAGTTCGATAACAATCCTAACGCGAAGGTTCGTCCTGAGCAGGGCCTCTTGGCAATGCGCAAGAAGTTGGGTCTTTTTGCCAACATCCGTCCTGTAACCACTTTCGATTGTCTCATTCACAAGTCACCACTCAAGGATGAGATCGTAAAGGGTGCTGATTTTATCTGTATTCGTGAGCTCACCGGTGGTATGTACTTTGGCAAGAAGGTTGAGCCTACCATCAATGAGAATGGCGTTGAGGAGGCTCTCGACACCAACTACTATACTCGTCCAGAGGTAGAGCGCATCCTCAAGGTGGCTTATCAGTATGCCCGTCAGCGTCGCAAGCATCTCACCGTGGTTGATAAGGCTAATGTTTTGGCTTCAAGTCGTTTGTGGCGTAAAGTGGCACAGGAGATGGCACCAAATTATCCTGATGTAACTACCGACTATATGTATGTGGATAATGCTGCTATGCGCATGATCCAGGATCCTAAGTTCTTCGATGTGATGGTGACCGAAAACACCTTTGGCGACATTCTTACCGACGAGGGTTCAGTCATCACAGGCTCTATGGGCTTGCTTCCTTCGGCTTCAACAGGCGAGCACACTCCTGTTTTCGAGCCTATTCATGGTTCATGGCCACAGGGTAAGGGCTTGAATATCGCAAATCCATTGGCCCAGATTCTTTCTGCTGCCATGTTGTTCGAATATTTCGACCTCAAAGAGGAGGGCGCTCTCATCCGCAAGGCTGTTGATGCCTCTCTCGACCAGAATGTCCGCACCCCTGAAATTCAGGTAGAAGGTGGTGCTAAGTATGGTACCAAGGAGGTAGGACAGTGGATTGTCAACTACATTCAGAATGCATAAAGAAGGAAATATCTTTATAAAAGGCGCACGCGTCAACAACCTGAAAAACATTGATGTGGAGATTCCCCGCGGTAAGCTGGTGGTCATCACAGGTCTTTCGGGTAGCGGTAAATCATCGTTGGCTTTCGACACTTTATATGCCGAAGGCCAACGCCGTTATGTAGAGTCGCTCTCAAGTTATGCTCGTCAGTTCCTTGGACGTATGAGTAAGCCTGAGTGCGACTATATTGTAGGCATCCCACCAGCTGTGGCAATTCAACAGAAGGTCATTGTGCGCAATCCACGAAGCACAGTGGGAACAAGTACGGAGATTTACGATTACCTGCGTCTACTTTTTGCCCGTGTGGGCAAGACTGTTTCGCCAGTAAGTGGCGAAGTGGTAAAGAAACACACTACAGAGGATGTTATCGAGCGTGCTCAGTGTCTGCCAGATGGTTCGCGTGCGGCTATTCTGGTGCGTATCAGTGTGCCTGAAGGCCGCACGTTAACCGCCCATTTAGAGGTGCTTAAGAAATCGGGTTTTGCTCGTGCTGAGGTAAATGGTCGTTTCATAAAACTGGAAGAGGTAGAGGCGGCTCCTTTCAATCTTGTTATCGATCGTGCCATGATGCCGCTTGAAGACGATGCTGCTATCAGCCGTTTCGCAGATTCGGTGGAGACAGCCTTCTATGAGGGTGATGGGGAGATGCTGCTCAAGGCATGGATGAAGGAGGATGGCTCGGTAGTGGAGCATCTTTTTTCGAAGCGTTTTGAAGCCGATGGTATTACATTCGAAGAACCCTCTGATTTGATGTTCAATTTTAATTCGCCTGCTGGAGCCTGCCCAAAATGTGAGGGTTTTGGCAAGGTTATGGGTATTGATGAAGATTTGGTTATACCTAACAAGTCACTTTCGCTCTTCGAAGATGCTGTGATATGCTGGCGAGGAGAAAAGATGGGAGAATGGAAAAAAGATTTCATTTCTAAGGCAGGGGCCTATAATTTCCCAATTCATCGCCCATATTATCAGCTCACCGACGAGGAAAAACATCTGCTCTGGCATGGTGATCCAGATCAGAGAGCAGAAAGCAAGGAGGGTCGCTGGGAAAAGGCACTCTATGGTATTGACGATTTCTTCCAGATGGTTGAGGAGAACCAATATAAGATTCAGTATCGTGTTATGTTGGCTCGCTACCGAGGTAAGACAGTTTGCCCAATGTGTCATGGTTCGCGTTTGAAGAAAGAGGCAGGCTATGTTCAGGTGGGTGGCAAGACCATCATGCAACTCGTGAAGATGAGTGTGCAGGATTTGATTGTTTGGTTTGATGCACTCAAGCTTTCTGAACACGATGCACAGGTAGCAAAGCGATTGCTTATAGAGATAAAGAACCGACTCCGTTTTCTCGATGAAGTGGGACTGGCCTACCTTACACTCGATCGTATGAGTGCTACTCTTTCTGGCGGTGAGAGCCAGCGTATTAATCTGGCAACATCGTTGGGCTCTGCTTTGGTGGGTTCAATGTATATTCTTGATGAACCTTCTATAGGTCTGCATAGTCGTGATACCGATCAGCTCATACATGTGTTGCGTCAGTTACGAGATCAAGGAAACACCGTAATCGTAGTGGAGCATGATGAGGAAATTATTCGTTCGGCAGATTATTTGATTGATATAGGCCCCGATGCAGGTATGAAAGGCGGCAAGGTGGTGTATCAAGGAACGCTCGAAAACTTGGAAAAAGGTGACAGTTATACAGCGCGCTACTTTACTGGACGTGAAAATATCAAGGTGCCTGTTACAAGCCGCCCCTGGAACAATTATATCCAAATCAATGGAGCTGTGCACAACAATCTTAAGGATGTGTCAGTAAAGATTCCTTTGGGTGTCATGACTGTTGTGACAGGTGTTTCGGGCTCAGGAAAGAGCACTTTGGTTCGCGACATTCTTTATAAAGGCATGCTTCGTCAGTTGGGTGAGGCAGGAGATGCTCCGGGAGCTTTCAGTGGCTTTTCGGGTGATTTGGACAAGATAACATCCATTGAATTCATTGACCAGAATCCCATTGGCAAGAGCTCGAGAAGCAATGCCGCCACTTACTTGAAGGCTTATGACGAGATTCGAAAACTCTTTGCAGAACAACAGTTGGCCAAGCAGTTGGGCTTTACTCCAGCCACTTTCTCGTTTAATGTAGAGGGTGGACGTTGTGAAGAGTGTAAGGGCGATGGCACCATAACCATCGAGATGCAGTTCATGGCGAACCTTGTAATGCCTTGTGAGTCATGCAAGGGACAGCGTTTCAAGAACGATGTGCTTGAGGTGAAATATCATGACAAGAATATCGCCGAAGTGCTCGATCTTACGGTCGATGAAGCCATGGAATTTTTCAAGGAAGAGCCGGCTATTTTGCGTCGTCTCTCGCCATTACAGCGTGTAGGCTTGGGCTATATCAAACTCGGACAGTCGTCAAGTACCCTCTCCGGAGGTGAAAACCAGCGTGTCAAATTGGCTTGTTATCTCAATGAAACCAGTGCTGAAACTAGTCGAAATTCGAACATGGCTAAGCAGCGACAGCACACACTGTTTATCTTCGATGAGCCTACTACAGGTCTTCATTTGCACGATGTTGATGTGTTGCTTCGAGCCTTCGATGAGCTTTTGCAATATGGTCACACTTTGGTCATTATCGAACACAACCTTGACGTCATTAAGTGTGCCGACCACATCATTGACCTCGGCCCAGAGGGAGGTGCAGCAGGTGGCAACTTAGTGTTCGAAGGAAAGCCGAAAGATTTGTGTAACGTTCCAGCATCATATACTGGTAAATATTTGAAAGAAAAATTTTCTTAATTTCTCTTTATAAGATTTCTTGTTATGAAAAAAGAAGACCTTAGAATCGTATATATGGGCACGCCCGATTTTGCCGTGCCTACTCTTGATGCCCTTGTGCAGGGTGGATATAATGTAGTGGGTGTTATTACTATGCCCGATAAGCCTGCAGGCCGTGGTCACAAGGTGCAGTTCAGCCCTGTGAAGGAGTACGCTCTGGAGCATAATTTGCCTCTCCTCCAGCCAGAGAAACTTAAAGATGAGGCATTTCTTGAAGCTCTCCGTGGATGGCAGGCTGACTTACAGATTGTAGTTGCTTTCCGTATGCTACCCGAAGTGGTTTGGAACATGCCTCGCTGTGGTACATTTAACCTCCATGCAGCTCTCCTGCCACAGTATCGTGGAGCAGCCCCTATCAATTGGGCAGTAATGAATGGCGACCGCAAGACTGGTGCTACAACCTTCTTCCTCGATCATGACATCGACACTGGCCGCATTATTCTCAAGGAGGAACTTCCTATTGCCGATGATGAAAATGTGGGCTCAGTGCACGATCGTCTCATGGAAATGGGCAAGGGACTGGTGTGCCGCACTGTTGATCTAGTGCTCGAACACGATGCCAACATCGAGCAAATTCCTACCATCGACCAAGAAACTCTTATGGATGATTTGGTAGCGGCTACTGGCATCAGCGAACTTCGTCCAGCACCAAAAATCTTCAAAGAGACATGCCATATCGATTGGAACCAGTCAGCTCGTACTATATATAATAAGGTGCGTGGTTTGTCGCCTTACCCTGCCGCATGGACTGAGCTTACACTCACCGATGGCACTGCTCTTTCTCCTGTCAAGGTATATAAGGCAAGCGTTGTGAGCGAATGCAAAGAGACTGCGGCTGTTCCTGGTACTATGCAGACCGATGGCAAGAACTTCATCCATATTGCTTGTGCTGACGGCTGCATCTCTCTTGAAGAGTTACAGTTACCAGGCAAAAAGCGTATGGAGGTAAAGGCTTTGTTGAATGGTGTGCGTTTATAATTATGACCATTGAGCAGCATCCATTGGAGCCTTTTTTGCCGGAGCAAGGAAGAATATTGTTCTTAGGTAGCTTCCCACCGCCTCAGGTCCGCTGGTCCATGAATTTCTTTTATCCCAACTGGATAAATGATTTTTGGAGGATTCAGGGTTTGCTTCATTTCGGCAATAAACATCACTTTGAGGTGGAGGGCGAGAAACGATTTGATAAGGAACGCATTGTTGCTTTCTGTAAGGAGAAAGGAATCGCACTCTTTGATACTGCGCAAAAAGTGCATCGCCTCAAGGATAATGCTGATGATAATTTTCTTGAGATAATTGAGAGAACCGAAGTCTTTTCACTTCTTGCTCAGATGCCTTTGTGTAATATAGTTGTTACCACAGGAGGCAAAGCAAGTGAAGAACTATGTCAGTATCTCGGCACACAAGGTATTGAAGTAAAGATTCCTAAGGTTGGAAAAATGGTATCATTTTCTGCCAATATCTCAGCTTCTTCTCGTGTCATCACCTGGTGGCGCATGCCAAGTTCCTCTAGAGCCTATCCAATGAAAATAGAGAAAAAGGCCGAATATTACAAACTGCTTTGGAAATAAAGCAGATTGTAACATAATCTCTGCTTGAATTTCAAAATATACAATACTAAGAAAGGCAAATGTCGCCTTCAAAATGTTACAAACTGTTCTTCGGTTTGTAACATTTTTCATTTTATCACAGATTCCTTCTTGTTACTTACATATTAATATGTATCTTTGCACACGATTAAAAGCACAACACATGAAACCTCATTCTATCATTCCATT
>JAUNCV010000231.1 GCA_030526445.1 Bacteroidales bacterium
ATATGAAGCGGCTATTTTGTCTGCTAAGCAAGGATATACTTTCGTCAAAAACGAATTTATGCCTGTAAAGGAAAAGTGCACTCGCAATCAAGAAGCATATAACTATGTCGAAATAGGCGATGTTGACGTAGGAACAGGTAGCGTCTCCTTCAATACAATTTGCACCGAAGACCTTCCGGACAACGCAAAAATTATTACAAGAGCGGGAGATCTTCTTGTGTCAACGGTACGCCCCAATCGTGGTGCAGTTGCCATTTTGGATAGTAATGATCTTTTGGTTAGCGGTGCGTTTACTGTCTTAAGAGAAAAAGGCACTTACCCCAAGGAAGTGCTTCAAGTATTACTGCGTACATCGATGTATAAAGACTGGCTTTTACGTTTTAATGTAGGTACGTCTTACCCTGTTATCAAGGACGATGATGTGCTTAATATGCCGATTCCTCTTCTCGAAGAATCTGTCAAACAAGACACCGTTTGCAAGGTGAAAGAAGCGCTTTCTCTTCGCTCTCAAGCTGATCAGTTGCTCGAATATGCAAAGCAGGCTGTTGAGATGGCGATTGAACAAGGAGAAGATGTTGCGTTGGCATGGCTGAAAGACAAGGTGGAATAGCAGTATGCAGGTAGAAAGAAAATACGAGCAATGGAAAGCTATCACCGAGTCTGATTTTGTTACACTATTCATCAAAACGTGGTTTACGTTTATTGCCGTTTTGAGAGAATTGAATCCCGATGTTGATGTTTTCACTACCGATGGTATGCCTCGAGGAGATAAACCTTTCTTGAATGCCTACAAAGAAGGGATAATGCCCATTGTACAAAAGAACATCAATACGGATGATTTTGCCCAAGAACTCTTTGCAATGTACCCCATCAGTATGCGAAAAGTAATGGATGTTTTTCCCCAGTATTTCTTCCAGACTTTTTTCCAAATCAATCGTGAGTTCTCCTATGAGGAGAAGACGATTGATTTGGATAAGGATGGAAACTTGAAGGAAAGGTATCAAGCAAACCTACATATTGTTGATAAGCACATTCTGAAATTCTATTTGGGTATATCCGGTCAGTTCCGCACAACAAAGTATAGCGAAAGCATCAAAAAAGAAATTGATCTGCGACCGATCATTCGTGCAGTTGTGGAGAAGCATCGTTATCAAAATCTCATAATTAATGAGACCCAATTTGTGCATGACTTTTATGATGCTGTGATGAAAGAGGTTTCGGAAAAGCTTCGAAATTATATTGATGTAACACTTCCGAAGAAGGGTTTCAATCAGACCGTAACCGGAAAAATCAAAGATGCCTGTTTGCGATTAGTCACAGCGCTCCGCCTTAGATTTGAGTATAACTACAGATATCCTCACGAAGTAGATCCGCTGGCAGCATCGAACTCTTATGCGATCATCTATCAAGTTCCATTTAATGGTTTCGGCCGTTTAGATCGGGAAAACATCTATGCAACACGTAGAGGTGAATATTCACCGCTGATTGCAACGAAAGCAGTGGAGTGGTTTGCCGACTATGTTTATGCGTTGAGAAACGCCTTGTTCCATGAAATAATCAGTCCGTTGGATGAAGAGTGGCAAGCAATTTTTAAATCTGCATATTTGCTCTTAAAACAGGTATCTGATATTTGCATTTCTTGCATCTCTCAGATAGATGAATTCCCTCAGACACAAGAAAATGCTGTTTTTGAGTATGCAGAGAACCATAAAGCAGAGTGCTTTGATCCTTTGGCAGATCATGTAGAACTCCTGGATTTCCCCAAGATGAAACTGTCTGATTGGAAAATAGAAAAAGGAAAGATTACACTCAAAGGATGGTTTTTCGCAACGCTCAAGCTCCAACAAGGAGATGCGGAAGCAGTAGAAAATGGAACAGGCTCTATCACTACTGAAGATAAGGGGTTCGATTTTTCCATTACGCTTGGTGATGATTTCAAAATCGCAAAAGATCGAGAAACTCAAAAAGAGCTTATTGAAATAAAACTTCAGGGCGCTTAGTGATAGACAT
>JAUNCV010000043.1 GCA_030526445.1 Bacteroidales bacterium
CGAGCACCATTCATGTTCCACCAGGCTCTGGTCGCCAGGTGCGTCATATACGGCAGTGTCAGTTCCGCGTTCTCCACTCAGTAGCTTAGCCTTAGGACAGAGGCAGCCGCCTGTGCCACAGGCTTTGTTTACACCCAGGTTTTTCATAGGAGGTTCTTCGCTATATACGCATTGGAACTTGCGTTTAGGGAAGGTTTTGTTGCGCTTTAATTTGTCGCGAAGGGCACGTGCCAATGGGTCGCCTTTCACCTTCCAGAATTCTGCCTTGCGTATCATGAATGGGTCCGTGCGGAGGGCTGCACCCATCGACGAGATGAAAGTGATGTGCTTGGGTAGAGCTGTGGCGCGCAGAATCAGGTCGGCTTTCTCTTTGAGCGAGTCGATGGCATCGATGATGTAGTCATATTCATGCATATGAAATTCATCGGCAGTCTCGGCTTCGTAGATTTTCTGGTAGGCTGTAATCGTTGCATCGGGATTTATCTCCAGAAGGCGTTCTTTCAAGGCTTCTACCTTTACTTGTCCGATGGTGCGGCTTGTGGCCATGAGCTGGCGGTTGCAGTTGGTGACACATACTCGATCAGAATCTACAATGGTGATGTTGCGCACACCGCTGCGTACCATTGCTTCGGCGCACCATGAGCCCACACCTCCAAGGCCGAAGATGAGGACACGTACCGATTGGATTTTGTCAAGATTGTCTTTGCCGAGAAGCAACTCTGTACGGCGCTGCATGCCTCGTTCTATGGTTGTTACTTTTTTACCCATGAATGGTTTCTATTAATTTTAATTCATAAAATCTTCCTTAAGGAATTGAATTTCTAAGAAAAAACGCATATCTGCCAAATGTGTATCGAAATACTCATCCGGCAGGGAAATTATTCTTTTTCGTGTACAAAACGGATAAATTCATCCTTCTCTTCTTTGGTCTTGAGTCGTACGGTGTACATCTGCTGACCCATGGCCGCGTGGAAAATGTCGGGCATGCGTTCGCATTGAACAAGGCTCTTGCCATAGCGGTCAAGAATCTCCTGGTGAGAATGTACGTAGTTGTAGATGTCGCGGCGTGAGGCGAAGACGCAATAATACTCATCGGCCCATGCTCGTGAGAGAGCATTGTGGGTATCGTGCGAGGCGATGGAGGCGAGCTTAGACTTGTTGTAGGCCACCATGTCGGCCCAAATCTTATATACGTCGGTCGAATGTGCGTAGTTGATCATATCGGGGGTATAGCCACCGGCAGGACGCATGTTGACCTCGAGCGCCACGAAGTCGCCTTTTTTGCCCAATGAGCCGCGGTTACTGTCGAGACGGAAGAACTCGAGATGCACGAAACGCGAGAAAACTCCGAAGGCCTTAACTGTTTTTCGGCCAACCTGTTGCAATGTTTCTGGAATCTCTTTGGCTACATAGTAGGAGAGGTCCAGTTTCTTGTTTACGATGTCCATGATGCTGGGTGGCCATACGGTCATCGACTCGAAGAGCGGGTTGCCCGAAGCATCGACAATGGCATCGTATGAGCAGATATCGCCTGTGATGAACTCCTCGATAACATAGTGATCTACCTGCGGCACATTGCGGAAGAAATAGGATAGTTCGTCGCTGTTGTGGAGCTTGTAGGTGCCGCCAGCGCCCACGCCCACATCGGGTTTGCCAATGAGTGGATATCCTGCTACGGATGCAAAATTGCGGGCAGCTTCGAGGCCCAGTTTGCAATGCACCTGTCGGGCTGTAGGGATGTTGTTCTCGAGGTAGATACGCTTCATCTCCGATTTCTCCTTGATGAAGGCAATGCGGTCACTCTGAATACCTGTGGTCACATTGAAGTCGGTGCGAAGGCGGGCATCTTGTTCGAGCCAGTATTCGTTGTTCGATTCAATCCAATCGATCTTGCCGTATTTGTAAGAGAGGAAGGCCACAGCGCGGAACATCTGGTTGTAGTCCTCCATGTTTTCTACTCTATAATATTCGGTAAGCGATTCTTTTAGTTCTGGCGAAAGCGACTCATAGGGTGCATCGGCAATGCCGAGTACATTCACACCATTCTGCTTCAAGCGGTTGCAGAACTGCCAGTAGGTGTGAGGAAATTGTGGAGAGATGAATATAAAATTCATAATAAATTGCTTGTTAAAGATTTGAGTAGTCAATTTTCTTGTATTCGTAGTCCTTCTCTGGATCGAAATATTCCTGGCTGACGCGCTTGCCTTGATAGAATATTTCGCCCTCGCGGTAGCACTGCAAGGTAAGGAAGGGTACGGGTTGCCACGCCTCGTCATCGAGCGGTGTGGTGGCAAAGATTCGGCCTTCGTCTGATGGGCGGGTGAAGAGTGTGCCGCGGTAGTTGCTATGCACATACATCAGTTCGCCGTCCCAGATGAGGAGGTTCAGTTTGTTGCCCACCGAGAGGTCGGCCACCAGTTCTTCGAGCAGGGTGAAGCGCTCGTAGGGTGAGAGGGGATGGGCCAGTTCGAACTGCTTTTTATTCACCTCGTCGATGATGTGATAGAGTATGCGCTCCGAGTCGGTCTGTCCCTCTTGATGCTCTTTGTAAATATCGAGTTTAGGGGCAGAAAAGAGGGTGCCGTTGTGAGCGAGTGTCCAGCATCGGCCACTCGAATCGTGCTTCACAAAGGGGTGCGTATTCTCGTAGAACAATCGTCCCACACTTGCCAGGCGTATGTGGGCAATCATGTTGTCGATATAGAGATCGTGCGAGATTCTGCCTCTCAGATACTGGCTCTGAAAGGCGGCTGCAGCCTCTTTTTCGAGCGAGACTGCATCTCCGTAGAAGAGCGCCAAGCCCCAGCCGTGGCAGTGCTTCTCAGAATGAGAGTAAAATTCTTTGAGCAAGGGGTTTACTTTGATTCTTTTGCGGCCGCTAAGGCCGAGTAGTTCGCACATAGTTCAATGCCTTTCTTTACAAAGTTATTACCAAATTCTCGTTTCACGATGTGGGTGTATCGGTAGTCGTGCGACTGCGTGATCTTTAGCCTCTGGTAGGCTATGTTGCTGAGCGCATCTGATTTTCCGAGTTGATTGTAGAAGAGTTCCATCTGTCCGAGCACCTGCAGGGTTGTTTCGGCCACCGAGAGGTAGTTGCCGTCGGGGTATGCTATCTTCACGGAGTGGAGGTTGTAGTGGGCAGCGTTCTTGAAGTTGGCAATGGCGGTCACTTGGTCGATGGGCTGGAATTTCTCGAGTGGGGTCGAGGCGAGCCATACGAGCAGGTATTGGGCGAACTGCACATCGCGCACATCGATACCCTCTTTGCAGAGTGGGTTCAGGTCTATCATTCGCAGCTCAATGTGGTTCACACCGTGGTTACCGAGGTTTTGCATATTGTAGGCGCCGCGTGGCTTGAGGCGTATGGGGTAATAGAGCTCTGATGGTTGGCGTATGAAGCCTTTGTTCACATAGCGCTCTATGCTGGCTGCGTAGTCCTGAATGCTGTCGTAGTTGAGTATGGGCACGAAGGTGTTCCAGTAGCCAATCTCTGAGCATCGTACCGAACCCATGCCGTTGAAGATGTCTTGTCCGTGTCGGCCTATCTCAAAATAGGAGTTGTCCATGACGGGCGAGGCGGCAGTGAGCACCACCATGATC
Source organism: Bacteroidales bacterium (assembly GCA_030526445.1). Classification (GTDB taxonomy): domain Bacteria; phylum Bacteroidota; class Bacteroidia; order Bacteroidales; family UBA3663; genus Liminaster. The sequence goes on from JAUNCV010000043.1 coordinate 3,604, forward strand.
CAGCCGTAGGAGACGAGGCGTTCGGCTAGGTCGAGGTAAAGTCGGTTCGCATATTCCTGATAGTCGGATGTCTCTTCTCCCTTCTTGATCTCTGTGCCGGTCTCCACCCAGTAGTTCCTGCGGAGCAGATTGCCGGCAAAGGAGTAGTTGAAATGGATGCCAGAGAAGGTCATCTTGTAGCGGCCGTAGCGGTTGGAGAGGTGTTCGCGATAAATGGTCTTGTCGACCTCTTTTCCCGAGAATTGTGCAATAGGGATGTCAGCTTCGTCTTCAATGTAAGGCGGATTACTGAAGGGCCACAGATACTCATCTATTTCGGTCAGTTTGCTGATAATGCGGCAGGTGTGATGGTAGAGGTCGTTCACCACCTCTTCGGCCGAACCGAAGACGGTGGTGTTGATCTCTGTCTGGTTTTCGCAGAAGTCGCGTGTAATGTGTGAGTCATCTTGGCTGAACGGATGCGGCCGGTGACTCATAAAACCATCATGGTTGACGCGAAGCCCCTCTTTCTCCATGCCGAAGTTGCCTTGGAGGAGGAGCTTGCGCACCTCTTTATCGTTGATGTGAAGCATGATATTTACTCTTAAGAATGTGCTAATATGAAGTCAGCCTGGCGGTCGATTTCCTCAAGGCTGTCTTGCCAGGCCATAAATACCTGAGCACCCATGCCGCCGCTGATGCTGGTAGGCGGCACTTTTTCGAGCAGGAGTTTGTCGCCCAGGAACTGGCGAATCTCTTCGGGCGAATGCAGGTAAGCGGTCTGGGAACCTCGTCCGAAGTGGGTCACATATCGCTTGAAGCTGTATTGTGGGAACGAGCGGTTTTCGCCCCACACGAGACTTTCGGCCCAGATCTGATATACATCTACATTGTAGGCATAGTTCATCTTGTCTGGAATGTAGCCGCCCGGAGCGCGCATGTTCACCTCTAGTCCGAGAATCTCTCCCTTGCGTCCCAGGCCCGGTTTGTCTTGGTCGAGGCGGAAGAACTCAAAGTGGAAGAAGCGGTTTTTTACCCCAAATGCCTTCACCACGCGTGGACCGATGCCAGCCAGGTCTATGGCTTGCACATTCTGGGTGTAGCTCACGTTCTCGCCTGCACCTTGCAGCATGGCCAATGGGGTGACGCGCATCACCTGTCCGGTGTAGAACAGAATATCGCCCTGGGCATTGGTGATTCCGTCGAAGGTCTCGATATGTCCAGGCACGAACTCCTCCATGATGAAGTGCTTTTGGGGGTAGGAGGCAATCACGCTTTTATATTTCTCGGTGAGCTCGTCGGCGTTGTTCAGTTTCCAGGTGTTGCTGGCGCCCACGCCGTTGTCGGGTTTCACAATCACGGGGTAACCCACCTTCTTGCCGAAGGCTAAAGCTCCGTTGAGGTTCTCAATGAGGTGGTGGCGTGCGGTTTTCACTTTGGCGCGTTTGTAGCCCGCCTTCATCTGCGACTTCAGTTTCACGGCATCCATCTCATCGGTTCTCCAGCCTGTGCTGACGTTGAAGTCGGTGCGCAGTCGTGACTCGAGGTTGAGCCAGTATTCGTTTTGCGATTCTATGTAGTCGATGCGGCCATATCGGTGAATGAAGAAGGCCACGGCGCGATATACATTGTCATAATCCTCGAGCGATGGTGTGAAGTAATATTCGGTCAGTGAGTTGCGCACCTCTGGCTGCAGGTTGTCATAGGGGGCATCGCCAATGCCAAGCACATTGACGCCCAAACGCTTCAGTCGGTCACAGAAGTTCCAGAAGTGAAGCGGGAAATGTGGACTTAAAAAGATAACGTTCATTAGTATATATACAAAATAAATCTAATTTCTTTCTTACTATTGTGATTTACAACGTCTTTTTTTTTTGTATCATTTTTTTACCTTATTCCCACAGGAACTTCATCCAGTGAGGCACCTCGTGTTGCCACGAAGCCTCGTTGTGGTTGCCGCCTTCGTTGCGCAGCAAGTAGGTTTTGATGCCCTTTTGCTGCACGAGCCATTCTATTTCGCGAATGCGGTTTTCAAGATCCCATTCGTCGCGGAGTTCGTTGGTGCCCCACGAGAAGAAGATTCGGGTGTCGAGGTTGAAGACGCCGTTGTTGATGTCGTTTCTGAAGAGCTGCATGGCGGGCGCAAAAGCAGCGCTTATCACGGCAGACTTCGAGAAAACGTGGTTGAATTTGAGCACACCATAGAGGGCCATCATGCCGCCCATTGAATAACCTGCTATGGCTGTTGCCTCACGACACGGCACTGTGCGGTAGTGGTTATCAATATAGGGTTTCAGATCGTTTACAATCCACTCAAAGGTCTGGTGTCCGCGTCCCGGAATGTGGCCATATATGCGGCTCTCCAGGCTGTAGGGCGCATATTCGCACACGCGTGTCCAGTCGTCCTGGGCGCACTCTATGCCCACCACAATGAGTCGTTTCCACCAGTGGTCGAGAAACTCTTTCAGGCCCAGCGCTTTGCCGAAAGTTGCTTCGTGGTCGAAGAAGAGGTTGTGACCATCAAACATATAGAGCACGGCATAGCGCTCGTTGGTGTAGTTATATTCGTCGGGCAGATATAGGTGAATTTTTCGGTTTTGCCCCGCATTTGGATAGAAAAAATCAAATTTATGTACCATATTATATTCAATTGCAATCTCGGTCTGTTAAATTGCCACCTCCATCTGCTCGTTGAAGAGTTTGCCGAAGAGGTATTCGGCCTGCTTACGCCACCAGTAGAAATCGTGGCTCACGTCGTTGCCCCAGATGTCTACCCACACTGGTATCTGCTTCTCGTTGAGCAGCTGGCCCAAGGCGCGGGTCGAAGCCACGGTGACGCGCTCGTAGTTGCCCTGACCGCAGCACAGAATGATGCGCTTTTGGCGATACTGCTCGTTGAGCAGGTTGGGGTCGGTTTGGGTGGGCAGGAAGTGTAGGGGCGAGTTGTTGAAAATCTGTGTGCTGGCGCCTCCGAGGTTGGGGACAAAGTTGCCGGCAGGTTCGGGCAGAGAGTGGGGCAGGCCTGAGTCTTCGAAGCCAGGGAAGAAGTAGTCGGCATGAAACAATCCGCTGAGCGAGAGCAGGGTGTCGAAGAGATCGGGACGGCGGAAGAAGGCGTTGCCAGCATGATAGCCGCCCATCGAGCAGCCTGTCACTACCAGCTTCTGACCTTGGCTTACGGCGGGAATCAGCTCTTCGGTGATGTAGCGGAACCAGCGCTCGTGCTGTTCGATGAGCGAACGGTAGTCGATGCGTCCGGCTTGGCGGTTCTCGCGGCGTGCTTCATCCTGGATGATATTTGGTACGCTCCAGGTCTCGAGGTCAATGCTGTCGGCACAGATGAGGTGGAACTTGCCAGCCTCGATCATAGGTGCAAGTACATCGATCATGCCATTGTCTTCCCACTCATAGAATCGCTGATCCTGGCTTGGAAACACCAACACGCCCTGGCCTTCGGTGCCGTAGGTCTTATACTCCATTTCACGTTGGAGGTGGTTGCTGTAGGTCTTATAATAATGTACTTGCATATTACTATCGAATTAAAAAAGTTAATTTTCGAGTGCAAAGATATGCTTCGCAGAAAGAAAATGCAAGTAAAATGATATAATATAGAAAATATAACTATAAAATTGGTGTTTTGTAGTTATAATTTCTGTAGAATTCTATACATTACTATTTTGCATCAGACGTGTTATGGTCTTTGTCATATTCTCTTTCGCAATCTGAGGTTTCATCAGTTCAGAGAGTTCACGGTTATCACCTTCGTTGATGCTTTTAATTAAGTTAAAATGTTGCTTCAGCAGACCAGAGGCATCCTCGATAGCGCCCGAAAGAAGCCACACCGGTACACCTGCCTTTTGGCTCATTGTCAGCACGCCTTGAGGCACTTTGCCCATGAGGGTTTGGTGGTCCGACTTTCCTTCGCCTGTAATCACAAGATCTGCGTCTTTTATTGCAGCTTCAAAGTTTACGAGGTTCAGCACAATGTTTATGCCTGAATGAAGTTCGGCCTTGAGGTAGGCGAGGAGTGCGAAACCCAGTCCGCCTGCAGCTCCAGCACCTGGGTATTCGGCCAAATCGGGAGTGGCTATTCCGGCCTTAATGGTCTCTTTGTCAAATGCACGAAGTTGCAGGTCGAGCCATTCCACTTGTTCGGGGGTGGCGCCTTTTTGTGGCGCAAAAATGTAGGCGGCACCATTGGGGCCGAAGAGCGGGTTGCTAACGTCACAGGCCACAGTAACCTTGCAATCGGTGTTCAGACAATGGTTTGCTTTCAGAGCATCAATCATTCCGCGGCCGGCATCGCAAGTGGCGCTTCCACCAATGCCCATGATAATATGTTTGCATCCGCGATGCATGGCATCGGCCAACATTTCGCCCACACCATAGGTTGTGGTTTTTGTTGGGTCTCTCTGTTCGAGGGGCACAAGCGGCAAACCGCTGGCAGCAGCCATCTCCATGTAGGCGGTCTCTCCATCGGGCGATAGGGCGTAAGTGGCCTCAATGGGTTGCATCAGCGGTCCGTGTACCTTTAGGTTCACCAATTGCGTAGGCAGAATCTGCTGGATACATTTTACCAGACCCTCGCCACCATCACTCAGCGGAATCTCTGATGTAACGGCATCGGGCCAGACAGCGTGTACTCCGAGAGCTGCTGCCTGGCATGCTTCCTGGGCTGTGATACAACCTTTGAACGAGTCGAATGCAAGGATAACTTTTTTCATTGAACCTGCTTTCTTTCAACGTTTTCAGAATCTACTAAAGCGCGTGTATTAATCCTCTTTTACGATAGGATAGAGTTCAATGAATTCTCCATTATGCTTCTGACCGTCGTTGATGAGTTCGGCAAAAGACTTGCCTACAGTATCAATGTCGTGGAAGCCAGGAAGAGCCATGTTGCCGTTCAGGTCGGTTGTTGTTGGGCCTGGGTGTACGCTGAAGATTTCGGCAGGGATATTGTTCTGTTCAAACTCCATGGCCATCACACCCATCATTGCGTTCTGGGCGGCCTTGCTTGCCACATAAGCCAATGGATGCCAATAAGGGCTAATTTCGCTTGGAACCGTGATATTGGCAATGCGGCCCTCATTAGCCTTGATGGTTGGCAGAAGAGCCTGAGTCAGTGCCAAGGTGCCATAATAGTTTACATCGGTGGTCTCCTTCACATCGGCCATTGCGGTCTCCCAGCTTGTCACGGCCATGTTGCCTGGAATGCCGGCATTGTTTACGAGCAGATTGAGCGATGGGAAACGCTCAGCTACCTCGGCTGCTGCTGCCTTGATGCTGTCAAGATCTTTGAGTTCTATGTTAACCCATCCCAGCACATTCACGCCAAGATTCTTCAACTCTTCAATTGCCTTTGTGGCGCGCTGTTCGTTGCGAGCACCAATAATGATGTTCCAACCGCTCAGACCTAAATGTTTTGCAATGCCAAAGCCAATACCCTTGTTGGCACCTGTTATAAATGCTGTTTTGTTCATAATTAAAAATGTTTTGTCTGTTTTTAGGCCGCAAATATAGTTAATTTTGCACAAAAAAACACTATTTGCTGTCATTTATCTATTATTTGTGCCCAAAATAACAAAAAAAGTTCTTGTGGACAATCTTAAGTAAGCAGTAAGGGTGAAAAAGTTTGGAAATTTATTAAATATTGTATATCTTTGCAACTCGAAATAGAGGAGCTAACCATGGCGCAGGAATGCATAATTTGTGAGTCTCTATTTTGCGATAAATATTAACATAAAAATAAAACTATGGTACATAATAAGTTATATTCGGGCATTATGATGCTGTTGCTGACCGGAAGTCTCTTCTCACTCACAGCATGCGATAGTGAGAACAACGACCCTCCTTTCAAACCCGATTCAGATACCCTTTACCAGATTGGAACGCTGAGTGGACTCTATGAAGCAAAGTATGACGGACTCATTACTGTGAACGAACTTCGCAAATATGGAGACTGTGGCTTGGGTACATTTGACAAGATTAACGGCGAGATGGTTGTGCTGAACGATACGGTGTATCAATGTTTGTGGGATGGATCGGTTGTTGTGGCCGATGCTGCGACTACCGTACCTTTTGCCGACGTTACAACTTTTAACGGTGACCTCACTTTCACCGTGCCAGCATGTGAGAACATGGCGCAGCTCACCCAAGCGCTCAACGAGCATGTTGCACCGGAGTCTATCTATGTAGCTTCGCTTTCGGGCTATTTCCCGCTGATGAAGGTGCGTAGCGAATTGCCTCAGGAGAAGCCCTATAGACCTCTCGTAGAGGTGCTTAAAACCGATGAACGAGTATTCAATTACACCAATGTGACGGGAACGGTAGTGGCACTTTATACACCCGAGTCGATGGCCTCAGAAACCGGTAAGGGCTGGCACCTCCATTTCATTTCGGCCGATCGCAAGCAAGGCGGCCACGTGCTTCAGCTTTCAACTTCTGCCTCTGTGTCGGTCAATCTTGATAGCACTCCTCGCTTCTCAATGATTTCTACAAAATAAAAAGCAGATAAAATAATAAAGACCAAAACATTTCGTGCAAAAATGTTTTGGTCTTTGTTTTTCCCTTTTTCTTTCAGTTAGCAATGAAGAGTTATTTCAGCATTGAGTCAATTTTCTCCACCAGTCGTCCAAACTCCTCTTCGTTATAGAGGCGGGTTGTCATTACAATGGTGCCGTCGCGATCTACCAATACGTTGCGAGTAATGCCACTTTCGCGCAAGGCAAACTGGGCAAAGATGTCGGCGCCTGGGTCGAGGGCAAGTGGATAGGTTACACCCGTCTTCTCGGCAAACTCTTGCACGGTTTCGAGTGGTTCGTCGCGGTCAATGCCCACCAGATAGAAGTCGTTGTTGTTTTTGTGCTTCTGCCAGATATCGCGCTCGATGAATGGCATCTCTTTGCGGCAAACACTACACCATGAGGCGGTGAACTGCAGCATCACCACCTTGCCACGCAACTCCTGCATGCTCACGGTCTTGCCGTTGGCTTCTGTCCAGGTGATGTCTGGTACCTGCATGCCTACGCGGATGATGTAACCAGTACTATCGGGCTCGATGTTGTTTTTGTTTTCTACGGCCTGAACCTTAGCTTCTTCGTTTGTAACTGCTGCTTGTTTGTTGTTCGAATTTCCGCATGCTGCGAAACCAGTGGCAATAACAATGATTGCCAAAATGTTTAGTAACTTCATATTGATTTCTCTTTTTAATTCGGGCGCAAATATATACATTATTTGAATAAGTGTATCAATAATGTGGCTTTTTTTGAGAAAAGTGAAATGTTTTTGCTCGATTTTCGAGAAATTTTACATTTTTTGCGTTCGAACATCAATTTGAGTTGACAAAACGGATATCTCGCCTATTCGGGGTTGTAGTAGGAGCGGTAGGCCTTGATTGTACCCTCTTTGCGAGTTTGTTTGAGCATTTCGATGTACTGAGTGGGCGAAATTCTTGCTATTTCGTGAAACTCGTGGTTAAAGTGGCTGTGGTCGGTGTAACCATATTTACAGAGAAGAGGCTCAAGGTTCTCGCCTTCTGCTGATAGCAATTCTTTTGTGGCTTGCTGAAAACGTTGCAGGCGTTGGATTTGCTTGGGACGCATACCCACATGGTCGGTAAACACACGTCGGAACTGTCGTTCGCTCAAACAGGCCACCCCTGCTAATTCCTCGATCCTGGCTTCGGGGTTTGCATTCATCTGCGCAAAGACTTTTGCAAGGGGTTTCATATAGACATTGTCTTCGTTCTTGATGAGCTGCCTTAGAATAAAGTCTTCAATGATTCCGATGCATTCTTCGGAAGTGGCAGCATCGAGAATGCGGTTCTTCAGGTCATGGAATTCTATGTTCCCAATATCGTCTAGGTCAATGTTTTGTCGAGCAAATTCCTGACAAGGAATATTTAGGATGGCTTTCGCTGCGTAGGGTTTGAAGAATACGATAATGAGCTCAATATCTTCATCCGAGTGAATTTGGATGGCTTTGTCGTAGATGCCCACGATGGTTGCTTTCATTGAGTCTTCGGCCTTGCCGTCAATCTCAAAGGGTCTTTTCCTGTGGAACATCCATTTGAGGCAGGCCATGGGCATAATAAGTTGTGACATGCTGGTCTGGCATGTCTTCAAGATCCAATAGTGATGCACAAAGGGCTGCAAGGCTACAGATGGGATGATTATCTCACCGGAGAACATTATTTATGTTGTTATGCATTTGTTTATTTCTGTCGGTGCAAATATATGCATTTTCTTCGAATAACAATCATGCATGGGCATAAATAATGTTATTTTTGCAAACTTTTGTTCAGAACTGTGCCAAAAACAGCGAAAGCTTCTGCAGTCTGTGTCAGTTAGTAATTTTTAGTGATGTCTGTGAGGAAAATCTCTCTGTGTTTCAAATTCCGTCACTTTTCCATCTGCATCGAAGCTTATTACTAAAAGCACCTGCTCAGGACCCGCTATTTCGCCCACCTGTTTGTGGTAACCCCATTGTTCGCCCTCTTGCCAAGCATTTCTATATACTGGTGTTCCCAGCAGAGAGCGAATATCCTCTTTGGTCATGCCCAACTCAATCTGATTGATTTTTGTGGTAGAACGGGTTGTGATACAACTTGTCATCGATAAACAAGTAACAATCATAAAAGTGTATAATATACTTTTCATTGCTTTAATTTTTTTGCGCAAAGATAAGGCGTTTTTATTTTATTCAGTTGTAAAAAACGGACATTCTGCCTATTTGGGTCGTAATTCTTATTTTAGCCAGTTAAGAAATAACGTGATGACACCTGTATTGATGAGATCGGCGAACATGGCACCTACGATGGGCACAATGAGGAAGGGCTTGACGGTGTAGTGATATTTGTAGCATACGGCGCTCATGTTGGCCATAGCATTGGGGGTTGCACCCAGTCCGAAGCCACAGATACCAGCAACAAGCACCGCAGCATCGTAGTTCTTGCCCAGCAGCGGGAAGGCGATGAAGTTGGCGAAGAGGGCGAGCAGGAGTACCTGGCAGCTCAGGATGAGCACCAGCGGAAGGGCCAGCGAGGAGAGCTCCCAGAGCTTGAGCGAAATCATGGCCATGCCTAAGAAGAGGGCAAGGCAGATGTTGCCTATCGAGATGATGCGATCTACGTAAAGATGGCTCTCAAGTCGTTTCGAAACTCCCATGACATTGCGCACAAGAGCGGCGAGAATGAGGGCGCCGAAGTAGGTGGGAAAGGTGATGCCGGTGTGCGCCAGGGCCCAGCTCACAAGGGTGCCGCCACCCATGACGAGCACAATGTTGTAGGTGGCTTTGGCATATTGCTGAAACTCCTCTTCGTTCGAGGTGACGTGCTTCTGCCTTCCCTTGGGGCTGATTTCTTCGCTCTCCAGACCACGCATGGCTGG
>JAUNCV010000044.1 GCA_030526445.1 Bacteroidales bacterium
CATATTCCTACACTTTTCCCCTGTTTTTTAACAAAAAAAGGGGTTCAAAAGACTCTTTTTCCAGACTTCATATTTGTTTTGTGCATTTTTATCAACCAAAATGTGTTTAATAAGAAAAAACTCGTTATCTTTGCCTCGAAAAAAATAATCAAACAATAAAAAAGGCATAAAGAACTATGTGGAAGAAAATCCTCATCTGTCTAACCCTACTACTGTCTTGCATTGTTGTAAAAGCCAAAACCTACAATGCCAGCAACCTGCCTGTAGATATGACGCAAATCACCTTTTCTCGTGTGGTGAACCCCGACGGCATTCTCAGCAGTGAGACGGTGAGCGCCATTGACACTCTGCTTTTACATTTACAACGCAATCAAGGAGTTGAAGCTATGATCATTGCCATCACCAACATTGAGAACGATGATCCATTCGAATTTACCCGCGCTGTTTTTCAAAAATATGGTGTAGGCAATAAAGACAACACTGGTTTTATTATCACCCTTGCCACCGATGATAGATCATATCAAATAATGACCGGCATAGGATTAGAAGGCACCTTACCTGATGCTGTATGCAAACGCATTGAGAACCGGGTCATGGTACCGTGCCTCAAACAGGGTGATTGGAATCAAGCAATGCTTCGTACCGTTACAACCATCAAAGAGTATGTAGAAGGAGATGAAACATTACGCCAAGCATATGCGACAGACGATGGAGAAGATCCTTACGATTGGCTTTGGGCTTTGGGCATGTTCTTAGGTCCAATGGCTATTGTGGCATATATGGTGCACCGCAGCAACAAGTTGCAGAAGACTTGCAAACAATGCGGAAAGCCTGAGATGAAATGTGTAAGTCGAACTCAGCAAAAAATAAGCAAGCATACGACTCGCATCAGCGAGGTATGGGTGTGCCAAGCCTGTGGACATTCAGAAACTCGCACTCGCGACCATACAGAGACTCCCAATCCTGGTGGTGGTGCCATCATCGGCGGAATGGGCGGTGGCGGTTTTGGCGGAGGCCAAAGCACTGGCTCTTTCGGAGGTTTCGGTGGAGGACGAACGATGGGCGGTGGCGCCGGCGGCCGCTTTTAATCATACACTTAATAACACAATATTTATTAACATATAAATTTATAGGTATGAAAAAAAGTACAATAGGTCTAATTGCAGCGATAGTTGCTTTGGCATTGTGGTGTGTGAGCAAGTATAACGGTATGGTCAATTCTGACGAAACTGTAACCCAAGCCTGGGCCAATGTAGAGGCACAGTATCAGCGTCGTGCGGATCTCATCCCTAACTTAGTAGCCACAGTGAAAGGCTATGCCGCGCATGAAAAAGGCACTCTCGAAGCAGTTATTGAGGCACGTGCCAAGGCTACACAGATGACGCTGAATGTTGAGGACTTGACAGAGGAGAATATGAAAAAATTCCAAGAGGCTCAATCTCAGCTCTCTGGTGCACTGAGCCGTCTCATGGCTGTATCAGAAAGTTATCCAGAACTCAAAGCAAATGAACAGTTCTTGGAGTTGCAAGCCCAACTTGAAGGAACTGAGAACCGAATCAATACAGCCCGCATGGAATATAACGGGGAGGTTAAAAAATACAATGTGAGCGTGCGCAGTTTCCCTGGCAACCTCATTGCCGGTATATTTGGTTTTGAACGTCGTGCCGAATTTAAAGCGGAACCAGGTGCAGAAAAAGCTCCTACTGTCACATTTTAACAAAAACGAAAAAAGCCCAGGTTTTCCTGGGCTTCTTTATTTAAGAGAAAGGCAAAATTTTGGCAAAACCAATCGCTTAAATTTCAAGAATTCCAGCAGCAAGCTGATCTGCTACCGAGATAAGCGAAAGTAACGGACATTTTTCTTTAGCTGCATTGATGGAAGACTTTTGTTCATTGCTCTGGAAATTTAGATCCCAGGGGCCCATATGCCAGCGAATGGCCAACATCTCATCTTCTGTGATTTCAAGATGACAGAGAAGCAGCATCATGACACTTTTTTCACCATGCCCCATTGGAAACCAAGAGTAATCTACCCCATAACCCTGATAATCTTCCCAACGTCCCTCAGGTGTTTTGCGACGCTTAACCTCTGGTTTATAAACATTACTTTTACATATATCATGAAGCAATGCTGCGATAGCAATGCTGTCATCTTTGAGACGATCGCTTATCTCAGGCTTCAAAGCGAGGATAGAAGGCTTAATTTGCATGGCCATATTATAAACATTTACTGAATGCTCAAGCAAGCCTCCAGGTTCATTAAGGTGGAACATAGAAGAAGCTGGAGCCTCATAAAATCCAAGTTTTTCAATATAATCAAGCACTAGCTCTATATTGCGTCGCCCAGTGGCGCGTAATGTTTCTTCAAAGAATTGCCGTCTTTCGTTCATAGAAATTATTTTTAATGTTATACTTTAAGAAATGATGACTACAGAACGTGCTATCGTTTGCGCGGTTTTGTATCTCATGCGTTGCAAAGATAGGGCATTTCAGACAAATTGACAACAATAAGCATGAAAAAAAATTAAAAAAACTTGTTTTGATAGCAAAATGACACTATCTTCGCGTCGCGTTTTAAGAAAAAACTTTTATCTTTATATCAATAATTCAAAATTTATGCAGTTCCAGAATTTACAGAACGATTTTAAGGGAACCACTTGGAAGCACGAGATTGACGTTCGTGACTTCATCCAGCACAACTATGAACCATACGATGGCGACGAGTCTTTCCTCGCTGGCCCTTCGGCAAAGACTACCCGTCTTTGGGAGAAGCTCTCAGAGATGTTCAAGGTAGAGCGTGAAAAGGGCGTTTACGACGCAGAAACTAAGTTACCTCAGAGCATCGACACTTACGGTCCTGGTTACATCAACAAGGAAGACGAAGTGATTGTTGGTGTTCAGACCGATATGCCTCTCAAGCGCGGTATCTTCCCTAAGGGTGGTATCCGCATGGTTGAAGCAGCACTCAAAGCTTATGGTTATGAGCTCGATCCTGCTACCAAGACCATCTTCACCAAGTATCGCAAGACCCACAACGAGGGCGTATTTGCTGCATATAACGACGATATCAAGGCTGCTCGCCACGCACATATTATTACCGGTTTGCCAGATGCTTACGGCCGTGGCCGTATCATCGGTGACTACCGTCGTATCGCACTCTACGGTACCGCAAACCTCATCGAGGAGAAGAAGCGCTTCCACAAGCGTATCGATATCCAGGAGTTCACCGAGGAGATAGTACGTTGCCGTGAGGAGATCACCGACCAGATCAATGCTCTCAAGGAGTTCGAGCGCATGTGTGCTGGTTATGGCTTCGATGTAACCAAGCCTGCTACCAACGCTCGCGAGGCAATCCAGTGGACCTACTTCGGCTACCTCGGTGCTGTCAAGGATCAGGATGGTGCAGCTATGTCATTCGGCCGTGTTTCTGCATTCCTCGATATCTATATTCAGCGTGACCTCAAGGCTGGCATCATTACTGAAGAGGAAGCTCAGGAGATGATCGACCAGTTGGTTATGAAGCTCCGTATCGTACGTTTCCTCCGTACCCCAGAGTACAACGACCTCTTCTCAGGCGACCCAATTTGGGCTACCACCTCAGTAGGCGGTATGGGCATCGATGGCCGCAACCTGGTTACCAAGACCGACTTCCGTCTCCTCCACACCCTCTATAACATGGGTCCAAGCCCAGAACCGAACCTCACCGTACTTTGGTCTGAGCGTCTGCCAGAGGCTTGGAAGAAGTACTGCGCAAAGGTATCTATCGACACCTCAGCTATCCAGTACGAGAACGACGACCTGATGCGTCCTGAGCTCGGCGACGACTACGGTATCGCTTGCTGCGTATCTCCAATGAAGATTGGTAAGCAGATGCAGTTCTTCGGTGCTCGTGCAAACCTTGCTAAGTGTATGCTCTACGCTATCAACGGCGGTAAGGACGAAATCCACGGCGTACAGGTTGGCCCACGCTTCTCTCCTATCACCAGCGACTACCTCACCTACGAGGAGTTCTGGCCACGTTTCGAGCAGATGATGCGTTGGTTGGCTAAGACCTACGTTAACGCTCTGAAGATCATCCACTACATGCACGATAAGTACGACTACGAGGCATTCGAGATGGCTCTTCACGATGGCGACGTTCAGCGCACCCGTGCTACCGGTATCGCAGGTATCTCAATTGTTGCCGACTCTATCGCAGCAATGAAGAACTGCAAGATCCGCATCATCCGCGATGAGAACGGCCTTGCTGTTGACTACAAGATCGAAGAGGGCAGCTACGTACCATTCGGCAACAACTGCGACGAGACCGATCAGATCGCTGTTATGATCACAGAGAAGTTCATGGAGTACCTCCGTTGCCACCGCACCTACCGCGATGCTATCCCAACCCAGTCACTCCTCACCATCACCTCAAACGTAGTTTACGGTCGCAACACCGGTGCTACTCCTGATGGCCGTGCCGCTGGCGTTCCATTCGCTCCAGGTGCAAACCCAATGAACGCTCGCGATATCAAGGGTGCTGTTGCAGCTCTCGCTTCAGTAGCCAAGCTCCCATTCCACCACTCTAAGGATGGTATCTCTTACACCTTCGCTATCGCTCCAAGCGCACTCGGCAAGGATCGTGAGATGCAGACCCAGAACCTCGTTAACCTCATGGACGGTTACTTCACTCCAGATGGCGGCCAGCACCTCAACGTGAACGTATTTGACCGCGATCTCCTCATCGATGCTATGGAGCATCCTGAAAAGTATCCACAACTCACCATCCGTGTATCTGGTTACGCTGTTAACTTCGTGAAGTTGACCCGCGAGCAGCAGCTCGACGTAATCTCACGCACCATCAACAACTGCATGTAATCCTTTACAACAGTATAAACAAAAGCCCGGGGTTCCAAGCCCTGGGCTTATTAATTTGCTCTAAAATTATGAAAGCAAAAATACATAGCCTCGAATCGTTTGGAACTGTTGATGGTCCAGGCATTCGATTTGTTGCCTTTATGCAAGGCTGCCCTTTGCGTTGTCAATTCTGTCACAACCCAGACACATGGGATCCACAGGGGAATAGCCAATATGAGATGACACCTGAAGAACTTCTATCAGAAGTGCTAAAATATAAGAATTTTATAAAAAGCGGAGGAGTCACTGTTTCGGGTGGCGAACCACTCATGCACGCTTCTTTCGTAAAAGAGTTTTTTACACTTTGTAAGAAAGAAGGAATACATACTTGTCTCGATACCAGTGGCGCATATTGCAACGATGCCGCCATGGAGCTACTAAAAGTCACCGATATGGTTTTGCTCGACATCAAGACCATGGACCCTGAGTTGTACCCAATCCTCACAGGGCAAAAGCAAGATAATAACCTTCGTTTTCTCGAAGAGTTAGAGGCACAAAACATTCCAACTTGGATACGTCATGTAGTTGTTCCAGGACTGACAGATAATGATCTATGGCTTACACGCCTTGGTGAACATGTATCTAAATTTCAATGTGTTGAGAAAATTGAAATATTACCTTATCACACCTTAGGCACTTTTAAATATGAAAATCTAAAGATCAAATATCCACTCGAAGGAGTGTCACCTTTACCCCAGGAACGTGCTAAAGAGATTCGACAGATGCTTTCAAAATACAAACCTTGTATTTAACTATAACAAAAACTTTTAATTGTATATAAAAATAAAAACAGCCGGCCTTTCACAAGGGCGGCTGTTTAGTAGTTTTTACCTTACCTAACAAATTGCTGTTAATAAAAATGCCGTGATTAAAACAGGCGAACCATGAAGTTAAGTTCGTTAACACTTTCATCGAAACTGCCTTTGCGGACACGAACTGAATCGCCTTCCTGCCAAACAGACTTCTCTGACTCCATGTATGCCTTGATTTTATCAACAGCATTGAGTACTAAAGAGAAAAGTATCACTACTGTCAGAAAAACACAAATAAACATACCTTAAAACAATTATTGATGAATTACCGCTGCAAAGATAAGGACAAATTCCTAATTTTGCAATCGATAATAATATATTGTTTCAATAGTTGTTATCGATGTTTTAGATAGTACTTTTACTTGCCTGTTATATAAACATTTTATTATTTAAAATGATAACATAACAATCTAATTAATCACTTCTTAGACTTCTTCTGCTCGAAGTAAGAGGTGTAATAAGTGAGGCGGATACCCTCTTGAGTCTTAGAGAGAAGCATGATTGTACCATCCTTATCTACTACATACTTAGTTCCTGCTTCAGTAGCAGAATCCTGATGATAGATAACATTAAGAAGTTCAACGCTGGTCTCATAAGCCTCAGGATGAGCCATTGGAACATCTACCAACAAAGCACCAACATGGTTCTCCTCTGAAACATTATCAAGGTCGAATGAAATATAAATCTCCTTGCCACGGCAATTACCCTTGAAACGATTAGGATTAGCAGGATCAGTTACATAGCCCTTCTTGCCTACCTCACGTGTTACTTTAAGAGTCTTGTCATTAAGATTGATGCCATCGAACTCAAAAGCAAATACATTTGCGCTCACAAAGAGTGCGAACAGCATAACTAAAATCTTTCTCATGATGTGAAAATTTTATAGAATTTTGGTTTAACGAAAATACTTTTTAGTTGGGGCAAATATAGCAACATAAATTCAACTGACAAACAAAAATAGCAAAAAAATTCATTTTTTAGGCCAATAATATGTTAAAAAACATAAAAAACGAGCTAGAAGCGCCCCTATTTTCACACAAATATTGGACAAGAAGACAAATAGTACTATCTTTGCACAGGTCTTTAATAAAGCTAAAAACATGAAAAAATTAGTCATTTCAACATTAATGGCAGGCTGCATGACAGGTATGGCATGGGCTCAGCCACAAGGAATGCCTCAACAAATGGGCGCATTCGGTTTTGGTGGACAACAACTGCAAAACAGCAAGGCAGATAGTTTGTGCAGTAAAATCTATCGTGATATTAATTATGTAGGAGACGGAGAAGAGTATCACAACCTGGACATCCGCATTCCGAATAAGCCAACCGATACAGGCCGCTATCCTGTAGTTGTCCACATTTATGGCAGTGCCTGGTTCAGCAACAATAGCAAACATGCAGCCGACATAAATACCATCTGCGCAGCCTTACTCGAAGCTGGATATGCAGTAGTAACACCCAATCACCGCTCAAGTTTTGATGCCAAGTGGCCAGCCCAAATTAACGACATCAAAGCGGTCGTACGTTTTATCCGAGCCAAGGCTGACAAATTTGGGTTCGATCCTGATTTCATTGGCGTATCAGGTTTTTCTTCCGGAGCACACCTAGCCTCAGTAATGGGAACCTCCAATGGTGTGACTACAGCCAAATGTGGAGATGCAGAGTATGATATTGAAGGAAAGTTAGGCATCTATACTGATAAAGAAAGCTACGTAAACTGCGTATGCGAATGGAGTGGTCCTGTGGATTTGCTTCACATGGACTGCGATGGCATTGAAAAAGACCCCAAGAGCCCTGAGGTAGCCATCATGGGAATGGATAAAGAAGGAAACACCGACAACTATGAAATGCTTTCTGCTCTTTATTTTGTTGACCCACAAGATGTACCCATAGGAATCTTCCATGGCATCAAAGACAATGTAGTGCCAACATGTCAGGGAGAACGTTTCTATGAGCGCTTACAGCAAAACAAGGTGAAGAGTTTTCTGATTCAGCCCGAAGAAGGTGGTCATGGCTTCAACATGTACTCTGAAGAAAATTTGCGCAAAATGGTTCAATGGTTTGATGAGGCAAGACTTGACCCCAAATCATCTGTGCTCGAAGAGGGTGGAACCGGCACATATCCAGCCATTATGAAAGAAGAGGCATCTCTTCCTGCACACACCCTCTTCGTGCCACAAGACTTATCACAGTTCGGTAAGAAGAATCTGCTACCCGTACTGGTTTGGGGCAATGGTGCTTGCTGCAACTCACCCTTCGAGCACATGAAATTTCTCAATGAAATTGCCTCACATGGCTACATTGTGATAGCTACAGGCTACTACCCTATTGCAGGCCAGAATTGGTGGACGCGCGAACGTTCAACCGCAGAGCAGCAGACTCAAGCTATTGACTGGATTATTGAACAAAATAGCGACAAGAATTCGCCTTATTATAAAAAAGTTGATGTAAAGAAGATTGCTATAGCCGGAATGAGTTGTGGCGGTGTTCAAACCCTTACCAACTGTGGAGATGAGCGCATTGCTACCGTGATGGTGATGAATAGCGGTCTCTTTAATCAAGGCGGAGGAATGCCAGGAATGGAGATGCCTGGAAAAGAGAAGCTAAAAGATATGCACACCCCTGTGATTTATATCCTAGGCGGAGAAACAGATATTGCTTACGAAAATGGCATGGACGATTTCCGTCGTCTCTCTCATGTTCCCGCAGCAATGTGCAACTATCCTGTAGGTCATGGTGGCACCTATGGCGAACCTCATGGTGGAGAGTTCTCTCCAGTGGCTATAAATTGGCTTAACTGGCAACTTAAGAATAACAAAGAGGCGGCCAAGATGTTCCAAGGTACAGACTGCGGAATGATGCATCGTGAAGGCTGGACTATTGAGAAAAACGCTCTAATGAAATAACATTATTCTCTTATGTCATATTTCTTATTACACAGATGTTTTTGCCATTTTGGTCACATTGTGGAATAGAAAACCCAAAAGCTTTTTAGGATCCAAAAAACCTGCACCGAATGATTATTTCGGTGCAGGTTTACTTTTATATAATAGATAAATCAAATACTATCATCGGCAGAAGAAAGCTAACATCTTCTTAAGTTCATTGATATCAATAGGTTTAGCAATATGACCATTCATTCCAGCCTGAATTGCATTTCGACGATCCTCTTCAAAAGCGTTAGCAGTCATTGCCAAAACAGGAATGGTTGCTTTAGCATTGTTTTGCATGCATCGAATGGCTCGGGTAGCTTCATAACCATTCATGTGAGGCATCTGAATGTCCATAAGAACGATTGAATAATAATCATCATCGGCCTGCTCAAGCATTTCAACAGCTTGCTTACCATCAACAGCTCGATCTACTGATTCAAAACCGAGTTCATCTAATACCTCTAATGAAATTTCAGCATTGAGTTCATTATCTTCGGCTATAAGGACACGCTTTCCCGAGAAATCGACACCTACCAACACCGAACTATCAATACGTTTACATTCAGCCTTGTCTGTTATCTTATGGGAAATTGTAACTATGAACTTAGAGCCGACACCAAGTTCACTCTCTACTCTTATAGTACCCTCCATAAGTTCCACTAAACGCTTTACAATAGGCATTCCCAAACCGGTTCCTTCCGTTTTGGATTCTGTCGTGGTGTGTTCGCGACTAAATTCTTCGAACAAATGCGGAAGAAAATCCTGACTCATGCCGATGCCAGTATCGGTGATGACAGTTTGGAAACATGCCCAACCCTCACGATCAGATGGGATTTCCTTAAGATGCATGTGCACCTTGCCTCCTGGATCTGTATATTTATAGGCATTTGAGAGAATGTTATAGAAAATCTCTCGCAGTTTGATAGGATCACAGAATACGAAATGATGCTCGACCTCAATGACTCGAGTGAAAGTAATGTGTTTCTGTAGCATCATCTCGTGAAATATTGAGAAAATCGCATCATTAAACTGCTCAACACTCCATGGAGATTCTTCAACAACAATTGTACCCTTTTCTATACGAGCCATCTCAAGCACATTATTTATAATAGAAAGAAGCACAGAACTTGCTTCATCTATCTTGGCTAAATAGTCCTTACGTCTTACAGGGTCTTCTTGATACTTGTCAAGCAAATCGCGGAAACCACGAATTGCATTCATTGGAGTACGAATATCGTGACTCATATTAAAAAGGAACGAAGTCTTAGCATCATTTGCAGCTTCAGCCTCGTGCATGGCCAATTCAGCCTCATCTTTAGCCTTCTTGATCAGTGCCTGTCTATTTTTGAGGATTTTTACAATGACAAATGCAAAAATAACATAGACAATAAAAAGAAAAACTGTGAGTTGATAAGCCAATGAGTTAGAATCAGATATCAGTTTATTTGCTGCTATTTTAGGGAATTCCTGTACAAGGAAGAAATTCTGTCTAGGCAACTTGACCATACAACCACCAACAGGCTGATCTGGCAAAGAGAAAAAAGACACCTCATTCGAAAGGCCTTCTTGCAAAGTCTGCGAAGTTGCCGCATCTTCCACAAAAAGATCCGTAAGATATGTTTCGTGCGTTGGGTCAAAACTGTCACTGCTTGCAATGACACGTCCTTCTGATGTTGTAAGGAACGAAAGACCTGCCTGACCGAAATATTCAGACGAAAGCAGGCGAGTTATACGATTTGATGCTTGGTAAACGCCAACCAAAGAGCCCACAAACTCACTTTGGTAATAGACCGGGGCATAAAACATAAGAAGGGTCTCATGGGTAGCTCGCGAAACGTGAATCAGTTCCATGCCAATATTACCAGCCTTTGCATCAAGATAATACTTGCGGTCGCGCGCATCCGACACACCACCTGTGATGTTGTGATCCATTCCATTTACATCGGCGAACTCCATGAAATCGAACACGGAATTCTTAATAAGATCTTGAACACCTGCAATATCAAATTCAGGAGATGTTAGTGAGTTGCTAACCAACTGAGCTAGCACACGAATATTTCCCAAACCCTCGTTGATAGCATCATCAAGACGCTCGGCTGTCTGAGACGTTTTGTCGTATAGATAACTTCTACCAGTACTAGCAATTCGACCATTATTGCGAACCGCAAAAATGGTGATGCCGCCAAACACCAAAAGTGAAAGCAAGGCACAGCCCAACAGGTAATAGATTTTCCTTTTCTGTATCATCATTGATATTTTTGATGAAATTAGTTCTACTTTTCACGGGCAAATATAAATGATATTTTTTGAAAAAAGAAACTTTTTGGATTATTTTTTCCATTTTTTGCGCAAAAATATATAAAAGTTTGGTGTTTAGAAGAGTGTTTCCTATCTTTGCCGTGTTTAATTAAATATCTATAATATAATAAACACATGGACAAAATACATAGCAAACTAGACATCTGGGAACGCAAATTGCTTGACTTCTCTTTGCGCAACACCATGCTGAATCTCTACCTCAGACAAAAAGCCATTCAGTTCATATCGTTCGATGTGCATCTGATTGAAGACTATTTGCAGGATGGTAAAGAATATGTCATTGCACCCAAACCCGACATCGAATTCAAGGCCGAAACAGAGGAGCGTTTGGTGCGCTCTAAACAATTAACCGAACTGCAGGAAAAAGTGAGCGAGGACATCAAGAAACAGACCTTGCATACATATCTTACTGAGACCGAAACTAAAAATACGCTAAAGAACATCTACCGTGCCTCAAGAAATGCCATTGAGGAGACTGGTGCCAATGCTCTTTATCTCGCTATTGGCACATTACGCTGGTTCGAGTCAGAGCAGAGTGACAAACCTCGCTATGCTCCTATCCTGCTGCTCCCCGTAGAAATGGTCTACAAGAAAGGCGCTTATTACATTCGTACACGCGACGAGGAGATTGCTCTGAACATCACACTCATCGAATTTCTGCGCCAAGAGTTCGAAATTGATATCACAAGAATCAATCCTTTGCCGAAAGACGAGCATGGTGTCGATGTGCCCAAAATTTTTGCCACATTACGCGAAGAGCTCAAACGTCAACCTCGATGGGAACTTGAGGAAGAGACAATCCTTGGCATTTTCTCGTTCAGCAAGTTTGTAATGTGGAACGATATCCACAACCACCAGCAGGATTTGCTTGCCAATGATGTCGTTCGAAGTCTGGTTGAGCAGAAACTAACCTTTACTCCTACTCCAGTCATGACCGACCTCAAGAGTTCAGACAAAAAAATCAAGCCAGAGGAACTGTCTATGCCTGTTGATGTAGATTCGTCACAGATGGCCGCTGTCATCGCTGCTGGTAAGGGCAACTCATACATCCTATACGGTCCTCCAGGCACCGGTAAGAGTCAAACTATCACTAACTTGATAGCAAACGCTCTCTACCAAGGCAAACGTGTGCTCTTTGTAGCCGAAAAAATGGCAGCTCTCAGTGTAGTGCAGAAACGATTGGCCAAGATCAACCTCGATCCGTTTTGCCTCGAAATGCACTCAAACAAAATAACAAAACGCCATGTGCTCGAACAACTGAAAAAAGCGCTTGATGTTGCTCACATTGTTCGCCCAACAGAGTATGCTCGAAATGCCCAGCTTCTTTTCGAACAGCGCTGCCAGCTCATTGAATATATGGAGGCTCTACACGATGTAAAAGGTCCAGAGGGAATGTCGCTTTACGACTGTATAGCTCGCTACGAAGCCATTGCTGGAGACCCTCTTGACATTGACACACAGGATGCAGACTTAAAGAAGAATTTCCGCATTGAACAATACGACAACTACAAGCACTTGCTCTCTGAGAAATATCAAGCTCTTCTGAAACTCATTGGACAACCATCAGCACACCCACTGCTTGGACTCAATGTTGAGGAAGAAGATTTGGCAGATATGAACCGCCTAACAGAACGCATTAAATCTGCAGTTCAAGTGCTCAGTAAAACACATAGTAATTACGCAAAACTCTCAGAAGCGCCTACATTAAGGAGCGAATTGCAGCGCGACTGCGGCGAAGATGCATTCGCACAGAATGGCGAGGCACTTTACAACGAATGGCGCGAAGTTAAAGCCAAATGGTTCTTGCCACGCTTCTTTGCTAAACGCAGCTATCTGAGCAAACTGAGAGAGTTCAATAAATTGATTACTGAGGCAGACATCGATACATTCTTAGGTAAGCTCATAGACTACCAACAACTGCACCTGCAGATTGGCAAGGCTCAAAATACACTCAAGAGTATTCTCAGTCATCA
>JAUNCV010000045.1:0-678 GCA_030526445.1 Bacteroidales bacterium
CTTTGCACGAAATGTGCTCCTTCTGTTTTACGCTCAAAGAGCAAAACCATGTGTCGAGTTCTGAAATATTCATAGTGAGTTATGTTATTTTTCCATCGCAAATGTAAGCAAAAATTTTGACACCGCCAAAGAAAGCCTGTTATTTTTGAAAACTTTTGCCCCAAAACTACATTTTTCTTCTTATATTAGTCTAACAACAATAAAACAACAATCGCATTCATGGTACGTTTCGTTCTCAATCACATAGGACTGCTGTTTGTGCTGATATTCGGCACACTTAGCCTTTGGCAAAGAGAGCAATTAGAAATGAGCGTTATGACTGGCACTGCCGAGAACCGAGCCATTGAGCCCAACACAAGAAAGGTGACGCAGATGCCTTTTGTCATTGAACTTAATCAACTTATTGTTGAAGAAAAACCAAGAATGCGTTATGCCTCAGAAATAACCATTACAGACACAAAAGGTGAGCGACAAAGCGCTACCGTCGAAGTGAATCATCCCTACAAAACTCATGACTGGAATATTTATCAATATTCGTATGACGAAGGCGAGAGTGATGGCACGCCACCCATTTCGGTCTTTCTTCTTGTATATGATTGCTGGTTGCCAGGTGTTTTTATAGGCATCTATATGATGCTATGCGGTGCTCTGCTGATGCTCTGGAAACGCATAAGTCGA
>JAUNCV010000045.1:688-12766 GCA_030526445.1 Bacteroidales bacterium
ACAAAACGATGGCACAGGAAACAAATACTCAGCACGATAGCACTGGTATTGCTCATTGGTTTTTGTTCCAGATTTTTCCGCACAGACTTTAACAGTTCCTCACTGATGCCGGCACTGCAAAGTCATTGGTTTGCACCTCATGTGATATCCTATATTTGCTGCTACACACTGCAAGGTGCTGCTACGATTCTGGCCTTCTTTTCGCTTGCTACCAGCAAACAATTTGCAATCACCTACAAATTGGCTTATGCCGGCACTGCATTTATGACAATAGGCATGCTGTTGGGAGCACTTTGGGCACAAGAGGCCTGGGGAGCTTACTGGTCATGGGACCCCAAAGAAAACTGGGCTGCGGCAACATGGATATGTTATCTGCTTTATCTGCATATGCACTTGTTACCTTGGCCAAAACGCAGCGTAAAAGTTGGACACTGGATGCTCATCATCAGTTTCTGTTGTCTGCAAATGTGCTGGTGGGGAATCAACTACCTACCTTCGGCCCAACAAAACAGCATGCACACCTATAGTAAACGATAAACAAAAAGCCCTGCAAGTTTTAACATCAAAGACTTGCAGGGTTTTGTTATTTGAACAATAAATCAAAGATTCTCCTTTATCTTAGCAATAAGTTCTGCATACTCCTCCTCAGTGCAATACTCTTTGCCTGGATTCATCTGGAACACACCTCCATAATCGAGGCCATCGACATATTTGGGCACAAGGTGGAAGTGCAAGTGACAGAGTTTGTCGCTATAAGCGCCATAGTTAATCTTCTCAGGATTGAAAGCCTTCTGCATGGCGCGTGTTGTCTGTGCCACATCGGCCATAAAAGCGTTGCGCTCTTCGTCGGTAAGCTCATTAAGATCATTGACATGCTGATCATAAGCCACAAGGCATCGGCCACGATAGCTCTGCTCTTTAAAAAGAAAGAGGCGAGATACACGCAAATGGCAAATCTCAATCATGAGACTTTGCAAAGTCTCATTGTTGGTGCAATATAGGCACTGTTTAGGATCTGAATACATAATAAGGACAAATGTAAAAAAGTGAAATATAAAATAATTGACGTGTTGGCGTGAGAAAATGTTTACTCTTGAAGCACATGATAGATGGTACGAAGCACCTCTTCAACCACAATAGGTTTGGTGAGATGACCATTCATCTGCGACTGCAAAGCCAATTGCTTATCTTCGTCAAAAGCATTGGCAGTCAGAGCAAGAATTGGAATCTGCGACATAGCAGAATCGGACAAGCAACGCACACTGCGGCAGAAAGCATAGCCATCCATCACTGGCATCTGGATATCTGTGATGATGAGATCATAGTATCCTGACTCGTGGCTGAGGTAAAGATTGAGTGCCTGCAAACCATCGGCAGCTATATCAAGCTCAAGACCGAAATCGGAAAGCAGTTCGTGAATGAGTTCGCGATTAAGATCATTATCCTCGGCCACAAGAATGCGCTTACCCTCAAAGAATTCGAAGTCGATTTCTTCTTGTGGCTCCTCTTGTGTCTGATCCGGACCTGAAGCTACAGGCAACTCGAGCATCACGACAAACTCTGTGCCCTTACCCTCCTGACTGCTGACAGTAATAGTGCCTTGCATCATGTCAACAATATTCTTCGTGATAGCCATGCCAAGGCCTGAACCTTGAATGCCACTGACAGTTGCAGTCTCTTCGCGAGTGAACGGCTCGAATATGTGCTTGAGATAAGACTCGCTCATACCAATGCCGGTGTCTTTGATGTGGAACACGTAACTTGCAGTGCCAGAACCGGAAGCATCATGTTCGGCAAGTACTAAAATAATTTTACCTCCAACAGGGGTGAACTTAATTGCATTGCCCACAATATTCAAAAGCACCTGGTTCAGACGAAGTTTATCGACCATTACCCAAGGCTGTTGCAAGTGCTGATCGTCAATGATGAGACTGAGTTCCTTAGCCTGCACATTAGACTGAACAATAGAACGCAGATCGACAAGCATCTCATGCAGATTAACCTGTTGAGCTTCGAGGCGAGTCTGTCCGCTTTCGATGCGACTCATATCGAGCACATCATTGATAAGCGAAAGCAGGTGATTGCCCGAAACAAGAATTTTCTTCAGATAGCTCTTTACGACATCCGGCTTATCGACATTCTTCATAGCCAACTGAGTGAAACCAATAATGGCATTCATTGGGGTGCGAATGTCGTGACTCATGCTGGTGAGGAAAGTGGTCTTTGCTTCATTGGCCTGATTGGCAAGTTTTCGGTTGAGAATGAGTTCCTGTTCCGTGTGCTTAAAATCATCGACATTGATAATCATGCCATAACTACAGTCCAACTGTCCCTTCTTGTTAAGCATGCCACGTGAACGAATCTGCCACCAGTGAGACTCGCCGGTTCCCGCTATATCGAGCAACAAAGTAGAGCTCCAAGCTTTGCCCTCGCTCGTTTTCTGCAAAGCTTCACGATAATCGGGAAGGCTCTCGGATGCAACCATAGATGCAAGCTCATCAACATGCAACTTGCGCGGAGAAAGATTGAAATGCTGCCAGAATGAATCTGGGAAAATCATCGTATCGCCTTCACGTGCCCAAGCAAAAGTCTGGCTATCGCCTACAGCAAGTTGATACATCTGTCGTTCATGCTCCAAATGGGCCTGTACCAAACGCTTCTGCATTCGCTCACGACGCACAGAAAGGAGCAACATAAGAATAATGACTGAAAGGAAGAGCGTACCTCCCAATACCAAGCCAAGAAAAATGTTAGGATGCTCTTCTCGCCACGAGAGATTGACAATCTGGAATCCTTCGGGCAATTCGTCAAGCTTAAGACCATGATTTTTGGCGACCTGCCAATCAATATAGTACTCCTTAGGCGAATCCTGAATAGGAATTTCGCTTGGCTTCGCACCCTGAATAATACTGATGGCAACATCTGCAACTTCGGTAGCCATCTGCTGAGTCGAAGTAAAATAGCCTGCAATAAAACGCGAAGTAGGACTACCGAATCCCTCGTTAATAGCAGTGAGGTATGGATTAGGCATATCGAACATGAGCATGGACTGAGACGAAAGATCGCACTTAGTCTGCAGATATGTCATGTGACGGAAAAAGTAAAGAGCCTTCTGGAAATCAACCTTCTCATTACCATCCCAAAGATCAAGTCCACGACCATTAATCATGAAATTGGCCTCAATGTCGCGCAAAGAGAAGAGAGAGAAACTATAGTGCTTATCAGGATAAAGTGCAGTCTCGCGCAAGCTGACATCCCACATGAGATTGTTGAAGATATCATCTTGGTTCTTGAGCTGAAGAGTTATATTTTCGCGAGTTTTGTGATCGAGATAAGTATAGTCGAGCGTGGTGTAGAGACTTTTCGAGAAATGAAACAGTTCAGCCAAATGCACATTGGTTGGGATATCAATGGCATCGCGAAAACCTGTAACTTTACGATTATTCTTAATCAATGACTGATTGGGATAGATAACGCCCGAGAAAATCATTGGATAACCGGAATGCACATTCTCTTCAGCCTTGAGCGTTGAGTAAGTACCTTGATCGCCCACGAGGACGACCACTTCTGGATGCACTTCACTGACGAGTGTTTTGAGAAGGCTTTCGCATTGTCTGATCTCCCAATCATCGCCATAACGTTCGCAATCAACAAAGTAAGGATGCAATTGTACCTTATATCCTCTTTGGCGAAATGCTTTGTTAACTTCAAGAAGATATTGTCCGTGCGTATAGTTAGTCTCTTCGTGCGAGAAAATGACTGCTACATGATGTTGTGGCCGCACCGACTGAACGATGTAGCTCATGACGCAGCCCACCAAAACTCCAAGCAAAACAACGCCCAAAGCAGAGAGTGTGACAACGCGAAGTTTCTTTCTGGTTACAGGTTTAAGTCTCACTATGCTGTATTATTAAGTCTTCGTTAATGATTACTGGAATGAAAATTTACCGGATGAGGGCATCAGTCTTCAAGCTGACGGATGCCAACACTATGCGGTGTGTGCTTGACAGAATACATGAGATAGTCGGCTAACTCCACCTTCTCCGGAGCATATCGGCAGAAAGAGCAACCACCAACCGAGATGTTGATTACAATTTCGGGATAACCTTCAAAACGGAGATCTTGCACACTCTTCTTGATGCGTTGCAAAGTAGGAAGGAAAGAATCTTCGGGCATATTGACGAAGGCAATCATAAACTCATCGCCACCCATGCGGAGAATCAAATCTGTTTTGCGCAAACACTGCTTAAGACAAGCAACTGTCTGGCGAAGTACATCATCGCCCACATGATGTCCATAATGATCATTGATTTGTTTGAAGAAATCAATATCGAGCACAGCAACAGCATTCAATCCTTCAATAGTCTCCATCTGTTCCTCATAAAAGCGGCGATTGAGAATATCGAGCTGCACATCATGATAGAGTTCGTGGTTAGTTTTGAGGATAGCGTCTCGGAAAGGAACGGCACCATGGTCGGTCGAAACCATATCGTTATCAACCTGACTGAGCATCTCTATGATGCGAGGTTGGCCATCAACTTCAACATATTTAGAGAAAACAACATAGATATCGTCGCCACGGAGTTCGAATTTTCGCTCCACATTGCGGTGATGCATTACCTTAGAAGAGATGCAGTTCTCACATCGTTTATCTCTGTTCCAAAACTTGTAACAATGGTTTTCATGCGCGCCAAGTTTCCCTGTCGGACTTGCCATGCGATAGCCACAGAGGTCAAGATCAAGTATGCGAACATGTTGAAAGATCCCCTTGGCAAAACGTAGATAATCCTGTAATTCGGTAGTAGTCATTGATGATGATATTTGTCTTTATTTTGGCCACAAAGATATGAAATATGTTCGAACATTACAAAAGTAATGAGAAAAAAATGAATTATAGCCCAAACTATGCACAAAAAAAGAGAAAATATTTGGCTATATGCAATAAACAGGCACTATTTTGGGCGAGAATTAAGGAACAAGCAAAAGAAACCCGCCTTTGGAAAAAAGACGGGTTATATGTATTACTTAAGGAACTGCGCCAAAGTGGAAAGCAACTCTGGAACATTAATAGGCTTAGCCAAATGTCCATTCATACCAGCCTCAAGAGCCTCTCGCTTGTTTTCGGCAAAAGCATTAGCAGTAAGAGCGAGAATTGGAATAGAAGTTTTGGCAGCATCGTTCAAATGTCGAATAGCATGCGTTGCCTTATAGCCATTCATGATAGGCATCTGCACATCCATAAGTATGATATCATAATACCCAGCTGGTGCCATATTGTATTTCTGCACACACTGAACGCCATCCTCTGCATGATCTACCAGGAAGCCTGCGTTGGTAAGAACTTCAATAGCAATTTCTGCATTCAAGGCATTATCTTCGGCCAAAAGAATGCGCTTGCCAGAGAAATTAAGTACCTCCTGATCGGCAACAACAACTTTCTCAAAGAGCGACATTGGAGCAATGCGATGCGGGATTTCGAGAGTAAAGCGTTTACCTTTGCCCAACTCACTTGCAACACTGATAGTACCACCCATGAGATCAACAAGTTTCTTGACAATATGCATGCCCAAACCTGTGCCTTCAACCTTACTTTCTGTGTAATTACGTTCGCGCGAAAATTCTTCGAACAACGTTGGCAAGAACTCCTTAGACATACCAATGCCCGTGTCTGCCACCTCGGCATGCAGGATTATGCAATCTGGCGTTTCGCCCGGAAGTTCCTTGACTGAAATTGTAATAGAACCACCTGCGGGCGTATATTTTTTTGCGTTCGACAGAAGGTTGAGCAAAATCTCTTTGAGTTTGAGGGAATCGCAAAAAATACCATCGTGCTTGATATCCGATTCAAACTTGATTGAAAGACCTGCAGCACGAAGTTGCTCCTTATCTACACTACCAATTTCTTCGGCAATGGTCGATATACGGCAAGGCATCTCTTCCAGTTCCATTTTGCCGCTATCGATTCGAGCCACTTCGAGAACATTATTGATAAGTCCAAGCAAAAAACTACTTGATGACTTGATTTTCTGCAAATAATCCTGCACTTTTTCTCTATCATCAATGTGCTGTGAGATGAGTTCCGTATAACCCATTATAGCATTCATTGGAGTGCGGATGTCGTGGCTCATATTGAAAAGGAATCGAGTCTTTGCCTCGTTGGCAGCATTAGCGGCATCACGCGCCATCTTGAGCAACTGCTTCTCCTTCTCTTCGTATGCAACGATAGAATCGACACACTTTACTCCCACCACCATCTGATAGTGATCAGACATATTGACAGGCAGAACACTGGCCTCAAAATTCTCTTCGCCCTTGCTATTAGGGAAAGACTTGAAACGCACCTTTATGATATACTCGCCGGCGTCGACACGATTGCGCAAATGAGCCACATTGATGACATTGAGCATCTGATCTCGATATTCGGGCACAACAAAGCTCTCTGCATACTGGCGAATGAAGGGATCGAATGGAATTTGTTCTGGCAAATCCATCGAGGCAGCATTTTGGTGCGAGTCCATCTTCTTGATGCGAATCAATCCATTGTGCAGATTGAGCGTAAAGATGATGATATAATCAGAGGCAAGTGCTTGATTAAGGAGATTGAGCTCCGAAATATTTTCG
Source organism: Bacteroidales bacterium (assembly GCA_030526445.1). Lineage (GTDB taxonomy): Bacteria > Bacteroidota > Bacteroidia > Bacteroidales > UBA3663 > Liminaster. Next base: position 7,310 of record JAUNCV010000045.1, read on the forward strand.
TTCATAAGAAAGATTCAAAAATTGGAAATGTTCTGGTTATGCGAATGCGGATTTATATTATTTAACAACAGTCACATGAGTTTCGAAAGGATCAACCTCATACCCGATGCGCGAATATCCATATCTTGTATTGAGACGACTCATACGCATAAGTTCGATTTTGAGATCGGCAATATCCGAATCCCAGTCAGACACCTGATTATAAGGGAAATTTTCGGGCGACTGAAGATAGGGAAGCATAAAATCAAACACACGGTCAATAATCTCTTTGTTTTGTCCATAGAAGTTCTTGCCTTGATGACGTTGCATCATACAAAAATCGACTATATGCTGTAGGTTGTACAGATGATCGTGGAAAACACGTCCGCCATCAAGTTCAAATGGCATTTTGCCCTCGTCATCAATCTGTTTCTCAAGACGATTAGATGCAAAATTCGAGGTGATGCGCTTCATTGTCTTTTTATCGTTATTGAACGAAGCAAAATAATAAAGCATAACATCATAGATCACAGAATGCTGATTCTCCATTGAGCTCTCAATACGACCGAACTCACTGGTCTGCATCCAAGTGGCAAATTTTTTCACCCATTCATGAAGCTTTTTATCCAAATCTTTGTCGAAAGGCTTAACACTTTTGGCAAGAAGGTAACCTTCGAAGGCCTCGACAAATGAATAGGCCTCAATCATGCCCCACGGCGTACCATGATTTTCGTTCATACCAGGATGAACCTGGGCATACTGCATGTGAGGATGCATTGAAGTAGCAGGATTAACAAACCAGGCACTCAACCATTGCTCAATGCCCTCATGATATTTCTCTTCGCCGGTCAGATAATACGCAATGCCAAGATGCTGTACTGCAACCTTCAGGGTAATGAGGCGTTCGAAATCATAATCCTTAAATGCCGGATTAACATAACCATTTCGATTAACCCATGGAGCATCAGGATTATTTTCATCGGGCCAAGTGTAAATGCAAAGACTTTCATAATTATGCAAATCGCCAGAGAAAGTACTCTTCTTGTGCACAACATCTGCTGGCTGCTGATTAAGATAATAATCGGCAGCACCCACAATATTAAGATAAAGAGGATGATCTGGATCTGCTTTCAAGGCTTCAATGTGTTCGGTATCCCACAGAATACACTGTGCACTGAGCGCAGAAACACCCAGCCAAAAGGTAAAAGCGGCGAGTAGGAAAATCTTTTTCATGATTTGAATACGTTATATTTGACGCAGCAAAGGTACGTTTTCTTTTGTTTTGAGCAAATATTTAAGTCAAAAAAAGGAAAAATGAAGCAGAAATCGACTAAATTCTTAAGATTTTAGGAAAAAAATGAAAAAAAAATTGGAGAACAGAAGTGTTAAGGCTATCTTTGCAGCAAACTAAAAAACAATTCAATATGGCAACTCCTCATAATGCTGCTCCTGCAGGCGCTTTTGCTAAAACCGTATTAATGCCAGGCGATCCGCTTCGTGCAAAAATGGTAGCCGACACATTCCTCACCGAAGTGAAGTTAGTAACTGCCGTTCGCAATGTATATGGTTATACTGGCTTGTATAAAAATGTACCAGTGAGCGTAATGGCCAGTGGTATGGGTATGCCTTCTATTGGCATCTACTCGTGGGAGTTGTTTAAGTTCTGGGACGTTGAAAACATCATCCGCATTGGTTCGGCAGGCAGTTATTCAGAACGACTTGCAGTAAAAGACGTGGTGATGGCCGATAGTGCTTTCTCTGAGTCAAACTATGCACTTGTGCAGAACGGCACAACAGATCAGGTTCTATTCCCAAGTAAGAAAATCAATGAAGTCATTGCTGCGACTGCCAAAGAGCAAGGTATTTCTCTCAAAACTGCTCGCGTGCATTCAAGCGACGTATTCTATAACGACCCAAGCACTGGCGGCTGGCAAGCTGTACACGAAAAAAGCCAGTCGGAATGTGTTGAGATGGAAAGTTTTGCACTCTTCCACAATGCCAATGTGCTGGGCAAGCAGGCTGCCTGTCTGCTAACCATCAGCGACTCGTTTGTAGCCGAAGCCGAATTAACTGCAGAAGAGCGACAGAACTCTCTGCATGAAATGATTCGTCTCGCGCTCGAGACCGCTATCAAACTCTGACATTATACCAGATTTTACCGCGTGTAAGGCAAAGACAATTAAACACATGGTAAAATCAACTTATGATAATTTTTGGTTTTCCAATAAAAATGGGCTGCTTGTGAAAGTAGCCCATTTTTGTATTTGAACATTAAAACTTATACGAAAAAGAGACAAACACCTGCCACACTGATTATAGCGCCCAAAACTTCAAGCCAAGTGATTTGCTGCTTGAAAAAAAGATACGAGGGCCAAAGAATAAAGACTGGAGTGAGTGACATAATAGTCTGTGCAATACCTGCATGCGTGTAGAGAGTAGCCATTAGTGAAAGACTTACTCCGATAAACGGACCAAAAATAGTAGCCAACGAAGTAAAAGCAAGTGCTTTACCATCACGAATTCCCTGCGAAAGTTTGCGTCCTCCACCTCGTGTAAAAAAGAAGAGAGCTACACAGAATCCCAATAATCCGAGGACGGCACGAATCATGGTCGAGGCAAATGGCATCATTGTTCCTAAACTGATAGGCAATATTGCATCAGGAGAAATCCATGACGAAGCATCGGTGATACCATTCGCTACGATAGCAGCCTGATAATGCTCCATGCCAACTTTGCTCAATACAAGACCGACACCCTGCCCTGCTCCTGCACCCATTCCAAGCAGAACTCCACGCAAAGGCAATTTGAGCGCAAACTTATGACGATGATCCTGGTCATTACTTTTATTAAGCACAGACAGAGCAATGCCGCTAAGCGTTACAATCATACCCACAATAGCAAGCCACGACATGGTTTCGCCAAGCAAAACCCACGCCGTAATGGCTGCAAATGGAGCCGACAACGTCATGAGTAACTGGCCGAAACGAGAACCAATAAGAATATAACAAGTGAAGAGGCAATAGTCGCCCAAGACATAACCAACAAATCCGCTGAGACAAAGCCAGAACCAAGTCTGACCATCGGCAAATAAAGGATAAGGCACACCCAATGTAAGCCAAAGCGTAAGAGCCAAAAGAAGCAATGAGAGCGACATACGAACCACATTCATTGGCAATGAACCCATGCGTTTGCTGCCGACTTCAGCAAACATGGCGGTGAGTGTCCACGAAAAAGCTACACCTAATGAAATAATTTCGCCTAACATAATACTTTAATAATCTTATTTTATAAGTTGACTTTTAACGATGTAAGGAATCGGTTTTCTTGTTGATGCAAATCAAGTTCGAAGCGCCCATTATAAAGCAAATCAAGGCGACGTCGAAGCACCTGCATTCCAACACCATGCGATTTGCCGTGATTCGCTTCAGCTTCTACTTCAACCTGAGACTTCAGATTGTTGTCCGATGAATAAGTGAGCAAGCCTTCTTTGAGCGAAATCTGAATTACAATGGCACGCTCTTCGCTCAGTGAACCACAATGTTTGAAACAATTCTCAACCAAAGGGAGTAATAACAAAGGTGCCACTTGCTGACGATTATCGTCGATAGAAACCTCAAAGATGAGCGATTCAGGATGCAGCATACGAAGACGCTGAAGTTCTACCAATTCGGTCAGATGCGCAACCTCATCGCCAATGTTTACTGCATCAAGACGACCACTATAGGTGAAATAACGCATCAGTGAAGAAAGACTCGTAATAGCCGATGAGGCACGCTCCTGATCCAACCAAATAAGTGCATCAATATTGTTGAGTGTATTATAAAGGAAATGAGGATTGAGCTGACTGCGAAGCAACTGATTCTCATTCTCTGCTGTGCGCAAACGCAACTCAACAAGCAATTCTCCATTGACAACACTTATGAGCGAAAACAAACAGAGCAAACCACACAACACATAGAAGAGTATGCGAAATTCGATGGTAAGATTGTAAAGAGTTTCTGGCAAATAGAGCATGAGCCAATCAAAGAGATAGGACAGCAAAAGTCCAGACATGAGTATGCTCCAACTCTTCAGATAGAGCCAGAGCATACGTTTTGATGTATAGATACGCCCCATGACAAGCGCATCGTCGTGCCAGATGCGATATCGAACCCAAAGGTTGGTGATACCCATCACGACGAAAAAGACAACGACGGCTGTCAGGAGCAGAAAAAGGAAATCGAACAAAAGAACGAACAGTTTTTAATTAGTAATTTAAAAAACTTTGCTAACTGATGGCTATTTACTTAGCCAACTTGTAGCTAACACTCTTGCCACCACAAGTAACCTTGACAGGAGTGCGTTTGCCGGTGCGCGAAGAGAGCGTGCACTTAGTGACCTTACCATTCTTCCATGCGAAAGAGACAATATAGCCACCACGAGCACAAAGACCATTGATTTCGCCCTGAGCTTTCCAAGCCTCGGGCAGAGCTGGCAGCAAATCAATGGTTGCACCCTTGCCTGGAACATAGCTTGACTGCATGAGCATCTCCATCACACCTGCTGCACCACCAAAATTGCCATCAATCTGGAAAGGATTGTGCGAATCGAGCAAATTAGGATAAGTGCCACCACCTTTACCAGTTGGCTCGATGCAGGTGAGCAACTTACGATAGGTGGTATACGCCATTTCTCCGTTTTGCAAACGTGCCTGAAGATTGATGCGCCAACCGGTACTCCAACCGGTGCTCTTCGGACCCTTGATCTCAAGTGTCTTGGCACAAGCCTTAGCCAACTCAGGTGTTTGCTTTACGGTGATATGGTGGCCAGGATAAAGACCAAACAAATGGCTCTGGTGGCGATGCTGTGGATCTTCGCCTTCCCAGTCATGGAAAAATTCTTGCAAGTTACCACGCTCACCGATGCGATATGGCAGAAGACGTGCAAGCGCATTATCAAGAGTGTCAATATATGCCTTGTCAATGCCCAATTCCTTGGCTGCTGCACGTGTATCGAGCAAGCATTCCTTAATCATAGCAATGTCTGAGAAGCCGCCATAATGAGTTGCTCCAACAAATCCGGTTTCTGGAATCTTATATTCGTTCTCGGGCGAAGTACATGGAGAGGTGAGCAACACTTTCTTGCCATCAACCTCTTTCTCGATCATCCAGTTCAAACAGAAATCGGCAGCGCCCTTGAGCACGGGATAAGCACCACGCAAAAATTCCTTATCAAGAGTGAAACTATAATGCTCCCATAGGTGGGTCGAAACCCAGGCTCCACCCATATTCCAAGAAGCCCAGCAAGGCGAACCCTCACGTCGGCCTACAGGATTGGTCAAGCCCCAGATATCTGTATTGTGTCCGAGGCACCAACCTCGCTGCACATTATAATAATTCTTTGCAGTGATGGCGCCTGCCTCTGGAAGGCTCTGCACAAAGTCAAGCATTGGCTGATGCATCTCGCTAAGGTTTGCCACTTCTGCTGGCCAGTAGTTCT
>JAUNCV010000046.1 GCA_030526445.1 Bacteroidales bacterium
CAGCTTATTTGAAAAATCTTTTAAGAAAGCCTGTACATAAGAAGAGAACACCGTTGTTCCTTGAAAATATGCACAATAATTTCGGAACCACAACAAACACTCCTGAGCACGAGATTTTATATCCTCAAGCGATTCGCCAGTGTGGCTACCCAAAACACTTGCAACTCTGTACCAATAACTTAAACTTTCCAAATGAAAAATTACATCACGAGATAATCGTTTTTCTTCCTTCTGGAGATCTTTACTTTTTAACCAATTAGGATGTTTATAAGTAACAGACATTTTTAGCAGATCACAAAATCTACTTCCTTCTGGTTTTTCTTCAGTAGGAGAATTCACGAACTTTGGACCTTTGATGTAAGCTTGACCCGATAATAATTTGTATGTTTTATCATCATCTGCTAAAACATCGAACATAATGAGTTTTGGCAAAGACTCCAGCACTCGTCTAAATGCTGCAAAGAATTGCTTAAATTCTTGTTTCTTAAAATCAGAAATAAAAGCATCATAATCCTCTTTTAACTGAATGTATATTTTATCTTTTGACAGTTCCATAATATGTAGAATTAAAATTAATTTAGTTCCCAAAGCAAATTTGGAACTAATTACTCGTTATGTCTGTTTGTTGAGTTCTTGATAATAGCAATCTCTACTTCAGTCAAGCCACAAAGCAGAATCACTCTCTATCATCAGTCACATGCTCTAAGATGCGGCCCAGATGATATTCTACAATGCCATTCTTGAAAGTGATATCAGTAACCTCTATCAAGGCACTATCTCTGTCCTTATGATATCCCACATAGAAACGGATAACATCGTAGCGTCGCAGATAGCGCTTGCCATCGGCTGCATCGATGTAGGTATATTTGTTCAGAGTAGTCTGTTTCAGTTCGCGATATTCAATAGTTTTACTGCCCGAAAGAATCTCTTTGAAATAAACATCCTTGATATTGAGAGTCAGCACCTTCAAACCTGTAGTGTTGAAGTTCGATGATTTCTTCACCACACGCTTCTCCAAGCATTGCAGCTCGGGATTGTAGGTATAGTTAAGAATCGAACCATCGGTAATCTTCTTGATAACCAATTCAATGATTTCAAGCGGAGCCACATACCACTCCTCAGGTTCATGCTCCTGCCCTTCATCGTCATAGACCTTGACCTTGAAATTCACTGCCTCGAACATCTGATGCACCAATGCCTCAAAACGCATCGAGTGCATATTGAAAATCTCCGCAGTCGAAACAATCTGCACAGGAGCCATCAAGTAGGTAGGTTCGTGCACAGCATTGGCCACACGCTCCTCTACACTATTGGTTGTCATTCCTATCTTATAGAGGTTCTCCACACCTGCAATCTCTGGGTTGGTCGAAAGAGAACGAAGTATGTAGATGTAGCCCGAAGAGCGGTCTTCTGTACCTAATTGCTCAAAGCTCTCTTGCTGCCCCTCTTGCGTGTCGGTCACACCATAGCCATCACCTGTAATATATTTTCGAAGCGTCTGCAAAAGAATGTCCGATTCGGTTCCATCTTCAAAAATGCAATGCGTACGGCCATTTGTCAAACCATTGCTTGCACGGCTTTTCTCTGCTATTGCAGCCAGATAGACCAACAGACCTCCCACCACATAAAAGTGGCCCATTTCGAGGCTCGAAGTCTTACCTGTGCGCACCAAACTTCTCCTACCCTCGCGCAGTTCCCTCTGCACCTGCTCAAACATAGGACGATACTGTGCAAAATCTTCGCAAAGTGTTCGCTGGGCATAATGATCGGGCTGCAAGCGGCGGCCGTCCATGATTCGTTTCATGTCGGCTGGAATATCAAATAGCTTCGACTCTGTCTCAGTCACCTCAAACATAGGGTCATCAAACAGTTCGTCGAGTTCGTTTGTTATTGCCATAATCCTGTTTCTTTAAGAGTTTGTAAAGCTACACAAAGAAGTTTTTCCTTCAATGCGCCATTCATCTGAGGTTCACGGCCATTGGCTGCAATCCATGCCCTCAGCTCCTCTATCTTCTTCTGTGTTCGGTCATCAGCCGTAACCGGTGTTGCAGGCACTTTAACACCTGCAAACATCGGTTCGTCGAAGAGTTCAACCAATTCTACTGGCCATTCCATAGCATAATTCAATTATTTCCTTCATACTCCAGGCCCATCATCTTTCTTATCTTGAGGTTCTTGATGATGGTATAAGCCTGTGCCAACTCTCTCACTTGCAGGTTCGGGTCGTTCAGCTGAGGTATCTGGCCGTTGTGCTCCACCACCCATTGCTTCACGGGACCTTTGCATAGGCAGATAGCCTCTTCGGTAGTCATGTCAAACTTCTGCTCGGCTATCGTGTCCTGAATCACCTTGAGGGTCTCGGCATCCACATGCTTCGAAATCACCTCGTAGGCACGCTGATAAGGATTGATGGTGTCAACAAGATTGATGCTCAGCTTATCTATATTGATAAACTTGTTGGCTATCTTTATCAGTCGGTTGCCCTCGCTGCTCTGCTCGTCGCCCTCTTTGGGCTGTATCATGCCTGGCGAAACATCTATAGGCTCACCATTGGCATTGGTGATGTTGTTGCCCTTGACCAGCGTATTGAGCAGGAAATGCTGACGCACCTCCTCCACCTCTTCAGGCGTGAGGTCCGGGTAGCGGGTCATGATTACCTTCGGGATGAGATTCTGCGTAATGTTTTCGGCCGTTGTAGTTCCACTTATGGCACGCACCACCAAATCATTCTGCAATACTGCAGCCTGTAGGTCATCCAGCTGCTCCTGAATAATCTTTTTGGTTTTCTCGGTCGAAAGCGGCTTCAAGCCCTCTACCACAATCGTATTGACCAATGGGTCCTTTTCGTCCTTCTCCTCCTGTGCAGTCTTAAATCGCCAGCTGGGAGCCATTACCTGCTCCATAAGGAGAGAGGCCGTAATAGCCTTTAGGAAGTCGTTTACAGCAACCTTAACCTCTGCCTGATCACAATCGGGCATAGCAATCATATTGATGAACTTGGCTGTATCCTTACCCTCGCAGTCGCGGGTGCAGCGGCCTATGATCTGTATTACCTCGGTGAGCGAACCACGCACGCCTATGGTAAGGCACATTTCGCACCATTGCCAGTCGAAGCCCTCCTTGGCAGTTCCCAAGGCTATGATAATATCCACATCGTCACGGTGCTTCATGTTCTGCAGATACTGCTGCACCTTGGTGCGTTCGGTTGGGTCATCCTCCACCAAATCTGCCACTCTAAGCAAGCGTCCGTCTGGGGTCTTGAGTGTATAGATGCAGTTAGCGTCTTTGCTCACATGCTCACCAATGCACGAAAGGATGTCGCCCACCTCGTTGTACTTGCCTTGGCCTGTCGAGGCGCGCGAATTGACGCTCGGGATGTGGATGATGGTCTTCTTAGTAGTATCGAGCACCTCATGCAGATGTTCCAGATAGCTGCCATGGTAGAAGTGGTAACCCAGCACAAGGTTCTTCAGGTACTTGTAGCCATTCAGCTGCTGGTAGTAGTTGTAGGTCACAGGATAGAACTTTGCCTCGTCCTCTACCCTCAGCACAGGCACGCCATCGCCACGGAAGTAACTACCAGTCATGGCCACAATATGGCCCGTGCTGTTGTTGATTACGCGACGCACAATGTCACCCAATCCCGAGTCTGCATCGGCCGATGTATGGTGAAACTCATCTATGGCCAAGAGGCAGTCGTTCAGCTCTTCGTCGTTCAGTTCCTTCATAGCGTTGCGGAGCGTAGCATGAGCACACACCAGCGTCTTGGCTGTTTTGGCTTCGCGTATGAACTGCACAAACCTCTTGCACTTCTCGCTCTCATTGCCGCCCACATTGCACAGGTTGTAGGTCTCGAGCACCTCCCAGTCGGCAAAGAAGCCGTAGGGTTTCAGCTTTGTGTTGCCAAACGAGCGGCCGATGCTCTTTTCAGGCACAGCCACAATCACTTTCTTCACGCCTTGGTGCTCCAGCTTATCCAGAGCTATGAACATCAGCGCACGGCTTTTGCCCGAAGCGGGTGGCGCCTTGATGAGCATTCTCTATTCTTTCTGCAATTGGTGCGATAGATTTGGCCAAAGGAAGATCTTCGTCAGTAATCCACAAACAATAACGCACACCACCATTTATAAAGGAATCTGCACCATGATACATTTTGATCAATGAAGCAGATTGTGGATATTGCTCAATGATTGAATCTCTTTCTTCTTTTTCGAGAATTAAAAAACCTCCGTCAGAAGGTTTATTGCCGAAAGCCATTTCTGGGAATCTTGATATGGAACCGCCAAGCCTACCAACAATAATATCAGGACCATCAAGCAAATATGCATTTATTTTCTCACATAGTTTACACTTATTTGCACCATCAAACAGTTTTTTCTTTTCGTTCGAAACAGCACCAATGCCAATAATTACAACAATTACAGCCGCGTTGTGTTTTGCGTTGTTTGTCCACTTAAAAGATTGGTATGCAAATTTAATTTCAAGTCCTTTCTTGAATATATTCGGCCACAACAATGCTACGGAATCGCCTTGGCATAAAGAATTGGTACTTACAAATGCATATTTAGCTTTCCCATTTTCAATAAACTCTGCTCCACGATAGAACCAGCAGGCAATATAATCAAGGTTTTTGTAGTTTTCAAAATGTCCGCACACAACTCTCATGTCCTCCTTTTGGTCTTCATCCTGCATACTGCTTCCCAAATACGGCGGATTTCCAAATACAAACACCTCCTCTTCCTTAGTATGGGGGCACACCTCATTCCAGTCAATGCGGCAAGCATTGGCGCAACGAATCTGGGTAATGTTCTTAAGAGGGAGTGCCTTGGTATCGACACCAAAGTCCTGATAGAGCTTGCGGTTCATCTGATGCTCGGCCAACCAAAGAGAGAGCATGGCAATCTCATGTGGGAAGTCGAGGAGCTCAATGCCATAGAACTGATTGAGACTGATCACCGAACCCTGAAGAATCTCCATGTCGAGCAGGCCATCGGGCTGGCTTTCGCGGATGATGGCAAGAATATCCATCTCCAACAGGCGGAGCTGCTTGTAGGTAATGATAAGGAAGTTGCCCGAGCCACACGCAGGGTCGAAGAACTTCATTTGGGACATCCTCTTCAAAAGCGAACGGCAGCCGCGCTTTATATAACTACCCTTCTCGTAGAACTGCTTGCGTGTAATGCCTCCAACAGTCAAGAGTTTCTTCTGCTCATCCAGCTGTGTCTGTAGGCGGTTCTTCTCCTCCGTGAGTTCATCAAGAAAGAGCGGCTGAATCACCTTCATGATATTGGGCACCGAGGTGTAGTGCATACCCTGATTGGCGCGCACATCGGGATTGACCACCGCCTGAATCATCGAACCGAAAATGTCGGGGTTGATGCTCTGCCAATCCAGCTCACCGCACTCTATAATAATAGTACGTGCACGAGGGCTGAGTTTTGGCAACTGGATGAATCGGTTAAACAGTCCTCCGCTCACAAAAGGGAAACGAAGAATGAAGGCTGGCAATTCTGAAGGTCGATCCTTTGCATCGAGCCTCATAACGAGGAATGCATCATCGAGAAACTGGTTCAAGTCAGAACCATCCTCCTTGGTGTACATCTTCACACTATCGGTAAAGATATTCTGCTCAAAGATGCCTGTATCTTCGGCAAAGAAGCAAAACAGGAGGCGTGCAATAAAGATATTGAGGTCGTGAAGGTCCGAATCGCTCGAGAACTCGTTATAGGCACGTATCTCATCGTGCAGCTTAGCCAGTTTCTCGGCAGCCTTCATATCGGCAGGCGATTCCTCTACATACTCAATCCTCTCTATGCCGGCCAGCGGATAGAAGAAATCGAAGTCGCAGAAGAGACGATCTACCTGCTGCTCGAAAGTCTGCTGGCGGCGACAATCCCAGGCACGAAGCGTCCGACCATCGCTCACAGCAATGATCTTAGGTGCTGCCTTACGCACAGCAGCATCGGCCTTGAGTTCTTCAAGCCTTGCAGTAAGTTGTAGATTGGTCGTTTCACAGTAACAGAACTCTCCCTTGAGGAGCAAGCCCTCAAAGGTTTTGATGACACCCTTGCCTTCACGCATACGTTCGAGCTCGCGTTCACCCTTGCCAAAGGAGTATAGCAAATGGTAGCCTACCTCGGCAGCAGGAACCTGTTGCTCGTGGAATAGACGTAATCTGCCCTCAATCTCCTTATAGCCCAATTGTATCTTTTTAGCCATAAAGTAGTTTTCCGGGTTGGTTAGACCTATGCGAAAAACTATCTATTCCATCAAAACAAAATGCAGCCAAACACCCAGCGTTGTTTAAACGCAAAAAAACGTGGACAAATCTTCATCCACGTCTCGGGTGCTTGGCCTTACCCACTGTCATAAGATGAAGGAGATGCCCACGTATTGCTACGCAGACACTCGCCTTTATTCCTATGACAGTTCTCTATGCGGCCAAGCTTTGAGACGTTTTTAGAATAAATAGCAAATGCGCTATGTTAACGATAAAATCGCTCCTGCCCCGCTGGGCTATTGTGGCTGCTCTTTGCGCAGACACGGAAACGATGGGACAAAGATAGGGATAATTTTGGTATTGGCAAAAAATAGGAATGCTTTTTGAGAAATATGGATAGGTTTTTCAGAAAAAAGTTGGTTTATTGCGTCAAATGCCCTATTTTTGCCGCACCTAATAAAAAAAAACATTATGAAAACAGCGAACCGTATATGTCTGGCGGCAATAATTGGTGCGAGCGCCAATGCCCAGAGCGCTACCCAATATGCAAGACCCCTATCGTGCTCTATCGTCGCGGCTCGGGCTAACACCTATATTGTTAAGTAAAAACCAACACAAACAACTGTATTATTGACCCTTGGCAGAGAAACAACGTACATATATAGCCATTGATCTGAAGTCATTCTTCGCATCGGTTGAATGCGTGGAGCGCGGACTGGATCCTCTCACTACGAATCTCGTGGTGGCCGATGCGTCGCGCACCGAGAAGACCATCTGTCTGGCCGTAACCCCTTCGCTCAAAGCCTATGGCATTGGTGGCCGAGCGCGCCTCTTCGAGGTGGTGCAAAAGCTGCGCGAGGTGAATGCGCAAAGAAGGTGGCAGGCGCCGGGCTATAGGTTTACGGGCAAGTCGGCCAACGATACGGAACTCAAGGCGCACCCGGAACTGGAGGTCGATTACATCACGGCAACGCCGCGCATGGCCTATTATATAGATTATAGTACGCGCATCTTTAGCATCTACCTGAAGTATGTCTCGACAACCGATATTCACCCCTACTCTATCGACGAGGTGTTTATGGATGTGACCGACTATCTGAAGATCTATAAGATGACAGCGCACCAACTGGCCATGACCATGATTCAGGATGTGCTACGGCAAACGGGCATCACGGCCACGGCAGGCATAGGCACGAACCTGTACCTCTGCAAGATAGCTATGGATATTGTGGCAAAACACATTCCGGCCGACAAGGATGGTGTGCGAATAGCCGAACTGGACGAAATGAGCTACCGTCGCCTGCTGTGGGACCACAAACCGCTCACCAGTTTCTGGCGCGTGGGCAGGGGCATTGCCCGAAAACTGGAGATGTATGGCATTGACACAATGGGCAAACTGGCACGCGTTTCGCTCACCAAGGAGGCGTTTCTCTACAAGCTCTTCGGGGTGCAGGCCGAACTGCTGATAGACCATGCGTGGGGCTGGGAACCTGTGGGCATGAAGGACATCAAGGACTACAGGCCCGAAACCAATTCGCTGAGCAGCGGACAGGTGCTGCAGGAGCCCTACACCTTCAAGAAGGCGCGTGTGGTGATGATAGAGATGGCCGATGCGGCGGCGCTGAAACTGGTGGACAAACACCTGGTGACCGACCAGCTCGTGATCTATGTGGGCTACGATGCCGCTGAGGTGAACAACCCAGCGCTGCAAGACGTGGAGCAGGCCGTTGTGGTGCACGACCCTTATGGCCGATACATGCCGAAGCCTGCACATGGCACCGTTACGCTCGACCGCCAGACCAATTCGGCCCGACTGATAAAGGAGGCTGTGCTGGAGGTCTTCGACCGCATTGTGGACCGCCGAATGATGATTCGCCGCCTGAACCTCTCAACCAACCGTGTGGTGAGCGAAGAGAAGGCGAAGAAGAGGCAGATGCCCATGCAGCTCGATCTGTTTACCGACTACGAGGAGCTGGAGCGACGCCAGCAGGAGGAGGAAAAGGCTTTGGCCAAGGAGCGCAAGATGCAGGAGGCGCTGTTGGCTATCAAGAAAAAATTCGGCAAAAACGCTATCCTCAAGGGCGTTAACTTCGAGGAGGGCGCTACGGCCAGAGAACGTAATCAACAAATAGGAGGACACAAGGCATGACAAACGAATATGACGATATCATCAATCTGCCGCACTACCAGTCGCCCAACCGCAAGCGCATGTCAATGAGAGACCGAGCCGCACAGTTCGCTCCCTTTGCCGCACTTACGGGCCACAGCGAGGCGCTGGCCGAGACGGCACGCAAAACAGAAGAAGCAGCGGAGAGACATTAACTCTCTGCTGCTTCTCGCTTTATACTATTAATATATACTGTGTGCCCTACTCCAGATACTCTGCGTGAATGGCGCTGACCACGGTGGCGTTGGCACCAGCACTGCCTGTGTGCTGCAGGTGAATGCCGCCATAAGGGTTGGGCGCAATAGGGGCTGTGAGCGTTTGCTGCTGGGTGCCGTTGGTGATGTGTGCCGTGAGGGTCGAAGCGGTGGCTATGAGCTCGAGACGGCAACCGCGACGGAAGAGGACGCACTTTTCGGCCCCTGTGATGGGTGTGATGGCGCCATCGGCATAACGCACCAGCAGGACCTCTACGGCTCGGTCATATTGCGGGGTTCGAACAAAGCGGATGCCATAGCCCGAAAGTGTGCTGGCGTCGAACTTGATGCAGACATCGAGATACTGGCCCGTGGCGCTGCCAAAACCCTGTCCGGCACTCTTGCATGGGTCAAGATGCAAGGTGAGGCGCTGCCCGCCATACTGCTCTCCTTCCCTGCCGGCATACATCATTCGGGCACCACGCACATTCTGCATCAGGCCATAGCAACCCTCAGCGCCATCCATGCCTTCGCCATACATCCAGGCGGGACTGAGCGTGTCGGGCTCGAAGGCATAGGCACCGAGGTCTGACGGACAATAGGCCGAAAGTTCCCAGCCTTGCGCATCGGTCACCGGAGCACGGAAACCTACTGGCATCGGCACATCGGGCGTAGGCGGAACCTCGAGTGGCTGCCCATTGAGGGTGCATCCGCTCATGCAGCATTTGTCCTTCGGGTTGGGCTTGCGGGTCCATGCCACACGCAGGTTGGGGTCATCGCTCGTGATGCGGCAGTTGTGTAGCTGAACGGGGCTCGAAACCTTGGTGAGGTATTGTGTGCCGAGGGTCTTGCAATGTATGTCGCAATCGTAAAAGAAGGCGCCTTGGCCCGAAGTGCTGTAGAAGGGTTTGCTCGAAAAGAAAGTGAAACGGCAATGCTGGTAGGTGCCCGTACCGCAAAGGGCATCGTCGGTGCACTCAAAGTAGCAGTCATCGAACACCACGCTCCTGGCACCCGCGAAGGGACACAGATTCTTGGCGCGATATCGGTCGCAATCGCATATCACCAGCTGCGCCTGCACAATGGCATCGGCTCTGCGTGGACGGCTGAGTTTCGGGTCGAGGTCATAGACCAGATCTACGTTGCAATAGTTGCCCAGCGTGAGGTTCTCAACGGCTATGTCGCTGCCCTCAATGTGCAGCATGGTGAAGTTACCTTCGGCCCCTTGGGTCTGTCCGCGCTGGCAGGCAAGTATCACCTCTTTAGGGTTGTCTGTAAGGCCCACAATGCGCACGCGGTCCATGCGCAGTTTCATGCCGAAAGGGGTTGTCTCGCCGGGCAAAGGGTGCACGGTTTCGGGGCTCTGCGGGTCGTCGATCCAATAGACCGATGGCTCGATATAGACCACCGTCCAGGTTGTGTCGCCTCGCTCCCGCTTCTCCTGGCTGATGCTTTCGGCCGCCCTCAGCGCCTCTCGGGCTGTGGCAAATGTCCACTTGGCGGCATCGCTCTTCACGCGGCTGTTTACATATAGTTCATTTCTCGATGGCACAATCTGCTCTGCGCCCATGCAGCACAAGGGCCATGCCATGAGGAGCACAAGTGCCGTGAGTAGTCTGTTCATTTTCATAAGCAATGATGGTTATTGTCGGTGCAAAGATATTCCTTATTCGTAACTCAGTATCTTTTGCTGCAAAACTTGGAACAGAAAACGAAAGTTCAACTCTGATTCAAATTGCAAGTGTTATTCACAGATAACAAAAAACGAAACTATAATTTAATATTTTGTTAAATAATATTCTCTTAGCAAATATTTCCGCGAAAAAAACTATCTTCGCGCATTCAAAATTTAAGCATAGGTTACACACAACAAATAAATACAGAATTATATGCCCAAAGCATTGATACAAGTGGCTCTCGGATTATGGGGCATCACACCCGGCAACTACAGCGGCATCACGCCCGTTCAAGACAATGTGTATGCCATCGTTGATGACAAAGACGCTGTTGACGGGTTCCAATATCTTACACTAGACTTTGACCTAAAGACCGGAAAGCTGTTGCAAGCCACGCTCCAAGAGCCGGAGATGATGCAATTAAGGCGCCAAGCAGGCGAAGGTTTTGCCCGAGACCCCGAAGGCATCTGTTTTCATCCAGGCCGGCAGACACTATTCATCTCGGGCGAAGCCGACCAAGCCATCCTTGAGTACAACCTTCAGGGCAAACCCACAGGAGCATCGCTCGCTGTTCCTCCCTCGGCTGCCATCGACAAGATTGCATCCAACTACGGCTTCGAAGCCCTCTCCTACAACGAGGCCCAACACCTTTTCTGGAGCGTGACAGAGGGTCCTCTGCTGGCTGATGGCTCAGCCTTACCCACAGCAGCGCCCCAAGGATCAACTCCCCTGAGCTTGTATGCCTCTCAGCAAAGCCCCTCGCCGAAGATTGATAAAAAGAAGCAGCTTGACCTGGTCAATGAAGACCGAATTGAAATCAAGATTCCCGCAGCCAAGCAACCTGCAGAAGCCAAGCACGCTGAAGCAGACAGCCTCGCACACGAAGAACCCATCAAAGAGAATCTGCTGCGTCTCCTCTCCTTCGATGAAGATCTCCGTTTTTCCAAGTCTTTCGTTTATCAGATGGACACTAAAAAATCTCTCGGCAGGAAGGGCAACGGCGTTCATGGTGTTTCGTCCATTCTTGCATTAGACAATGGCCAGCTCATTGTCATGGAGCGCGAAGGTTTCTGCCCACGGTGGCGCCTGGGTGCATATGTCAATATTAAGCTATATCTGGTCAACATAAGCGAAGCCACTCCCATTCCGCTCGATGCTGATATACGACGCATTCCTCAGGATTTAATCTGCCGTAAGCAGCTGTTGGCCGAATTCAAGACCAAGTTCACCCTCTTTCGCCGCAATCTGGCCAACTACGAAGGCATGTGTCTGGGCCCAGAACTCTCCGATGGCACCCCGACACTCCTACTGATAGCCGACTCTCAGAAGGGCCAAGGCAACTTCCTGTTTCGTCTAAAAGACTATCTTGGCATACTCAAGATTGATAAGAGCACTACGGCGCTGTAGGGAAGGATGACACGCATTATTACTATATAAAATATGGAACAGAAAACAAGGAAGTGTTTGTTTTCTGTTCCATTATTCGTTTTGGTAGGAAGTGGGGTGCGGACGAAAAGAGAATCCGTTGTTGATCTATTCATTGCTGGACCTCCTTACAACCATTACAATCCCGGAATTGTGAGATCAGTAGCAGATTCGCTCTTTTCCTGCTTTCGGGTCTTAGCTGTACGCTGTTTCATTAAATATACTTTGCCTCCGGCCTCTTCATCGAGCACCGAATGACGCTTCAGGTCGAACATAACAGTATCCTTAGAATAAACAATGCCCAGATGGTCGAACAAAGGTGCTGTTTTTAAATAAAAGTAATCGCCGGCCTTATAAGCACGGTATGCATCATCACCGGGTGTTTCTGATACAACCATGAATAATGTTTTATCATCATCTTGTGCAAAGCGGAAATAGGTAGAAGTAGTAATGGAAAGTATTTCTGCAGTCTGTGCAGTGAAACCCAACTTACCCGATTTTTGAATAGTGACCTTCAGATTGGGCTCAAGCTCTTTCGCATTAAAAAAAGTGAGTGCCATAATGAAATGTGTTGCGAGTTTTTTTAGTTTGTTTGCACAAAGAAACACAAAAAATGTGACAAACGAACAAAATGGCTGTTTCAATTGCTTAAAAACTCCTTGGGAAACACAATATTATTGCCATTGACAATTAAATGTTGCAGATAACAATATTTTCATCAATACATTTTCTTTTCTTTATAATGCTCTTTCTTGTGTCCATGTTTTCCTTTATAATGTTTATTTTTTGGCTATTTTTACAAATAATGCATTTTTTGGCTTGCTTTTTTAAAAAAAATTAAGGAAAAATTTTGGAGGTGTAAATAAAATACCTATCTTTGTGCCATAAATTAAAAAAATATGACAAACAATTGTCTACAAATGGCATCATATCGCTGGCATAACCCACCAGCATACAGAATCAGAACTTTCCATCATCAAGAAGATGACGATGGAAAACTTCTGATAAAGGAAATTGAAAGTTGTTTTATACCAACTCGTTTTTTCCTATCTTTCTTTATATCT
>JAUNCV010000232.1 GCA_030526445.1 Bacteroidales bacterium
ATTGACCAACGTGATTTTCGCGAATTGGTACGAAAGGAGGGTTGTTTTCAAAATGGTTGGACCATGGATACCAAGTATTAGTATATTGTGGGTCACCATAGCCATAAAGTTCCCAGTTCCCAGGTATAGGTATTTCACCCCATGAGCCATCGTTGTATCCGGGTTTGAAGAAATCATTTTTGTAACCCTCGGCGTGCTCGAAAAAAGAGAATTTCCATGTGCCTGAGAGGTCCAGATAGTTGCTACTCAGCTTGGCGTCTTTTTTAGAAGCCTCACTATTTTCGAACCCAAAGAAATGGGTATGCATTGGCAGACGATTGACCGCATTGATGTTAGGGTCCTGCCACTCTTTGAAAGTCTGGGCCGAAGCTACACCCGCTAAGGAGCATACGGCCAGAAGCGCAAGTTTACGTTTCATGTTGCTACAATATGTGTTATGGATTTGGGGCAAAGGTATTGTTTTTTGTTATAAAATGCAAATGTTTTGGTGGAATTTCAGAGGATTGTTTGGTAAAATGTTACATATTTATTATCTTTGCAACACCAAAAACCCCCTATCTGTAACATTTATGCGTACTAACGGCAAACATTTCAACCTCTTCATAAAGTTTCTTGTCCTTTTGATATGGCTCTTTTCTCCTGCATGGGTGCAAAGAGCAAGTGCAGTATCAAGTTGGCTTTTTACGGCCGATCATGATTTGCCCAGTAGCCTTATTAATGATTTGGTCGAAGATGCTGAAAACAATATCTGGATAGCTACCGAAGATGGTTTGTCTCGTTACAATGGAAGTACATTTGTAACTTATCGACATCAGACCGATAAAGAGCATTCTTTGCGTCACAATTTGGTGCGATGCTTGTTTGTCGACTCAGACGGACATCTGTTGGTTGGAACAGTTGAGGGCGTTCAGATGTATCGCCCAGAGACTGATGACTTCAGTCTTGTTGCAACTTCTGCCGATGGTGGCATAATGCCTGGAAATGTTACACAGATAAGTCAGGACAGAAACGGAAATTTGCGCCTGTGTGGTAATACAACTTGCAATCTTGTGATTGTGGGTAACGAACTTGTGCTTGAGCCTAATTTACTCACCCATCGTGTTGATATGACTCAGTGTATGGTCGAAGATAATGAGGGTGTAACTTGGATTTGCCAGCAATATAAAGACATCTATCGTATGACTGCTGAGGGTGTGATTAGTCGCCTGGAGGAGCAGGACCATGGTGTGGTAGCCGCCTATTTGTGTGTGGGCGAGGATGGGCAGATTTATATGGCTGGTGAGCGTCAGGGATTGTATCGATTTGATACTGTCGAGCAGCGGTTTGTACTCATTAGCGATCCTGAAGAGCATTTTGTGGCTGCGACATTGCGCAATTCCGGAGATGGACATTTGCTTATTGGTACCGATGGCAATGGTTTGCTCTCGTACGAGTTTTCAACGGGAGAACTGAAGCCCTATTTTTTCGATAGTTATCAGCTGACACCTTCATCGCAGAAGGTGCACGCTGTTTTAGTCGATCGAAACCGCTCCATGTGGTTGGGACTTTACCAAAAGGGTGTGCTCGGCCTTACTCCTCGACTCATGGCTTTTGGCTATATCGGACCAAAGTCAGAAACAAAAAACAGTATTGGTGACAAGTGCGTAACATCAATAGCCCGTACTGCCGATGGAAAAGTGTGGGTGTCGACCGACAACGGTGGCATATTCTGCATTGATGATGAGGGAAATACAATTAAGCAATATGCATATAGTCATGAGCCTCATGGTGTTCCGCAGACAGTGCTTAGTCTTTATGAAGATAATCAACAAAGGCTGTGGTTTGGCGCGTTCCATCGTGGTCTTGGTATTCTTGATCGAAAGACTGGCAGATGCGACTATTGCACAATAGAGGGCGTAAGCGAGCCTAGCAATATCTATGGTTTTGCCGAAGATCACAAGAATAGACTTTGGGCCGCAAGTATGGGCATG
>JAUNCV010000233.1:0-1569 GCA_030526445.1 Bacteroidales bacterium
GTTAGATAGTTGCGCTATATATCTCTATCATGACAGAGGCTAAAATAAAGATTCATTTTTGAGAAAATACAACTGTTTTGACCACAAAAGTGAGAGAAATGAACACAAAACGAGTAATCTCAACCGAAATGTCAGATTTCTGCATCAATATTCATAGAGTTTGAAATATTTTCATCATATTTGCGGGCAACAACAAATATGCTATCATGTCACGCATTTTCATAGCCATACGGCACGATGACGAAATGAATGCAAATTCGAAAGATTTATATTATGAAGTCGGAACGAATTGGTGGAGAGCTTATTTATTCGGAAATATGGTAAAGAAATATGATTACATTACATAAGAAACGGTTTCAAGAACTGACCATCGGCGAGCTCTACGAACTCCTCCGCATTCGTGCCGAGGTGTTTGTGGTGGAACAGAACTGCGTGTATCAAGACCTGGATGGTGATGATCAAGCTGCCATTCACCTTTGGCTGACCGAGGGTGACAAGGTGGTGGCTCTGGCCCGAGTTTGTCCTGCCGGCACACACATGACTGAGGTTTCCATCGGCCGAGTGATTACCACCGAACGTGGGCGTGGCTTCGGAAAGCAGATTATGCAGGCGGCCATCGATGCGGCACAGGAGTATTTCGGGGCTTCGACTATCGACATCGAGGCACAGGAGTATGCCAAGGGCTTCTACGAGGGTGTGGGCTTCAAGCAGTCGTCGGAGTCGTTTATGCTCGATGGCATTCCTCACATCAAGATGACGTGGAAGAAGGACCCTGCTTCGGGCAACGTGCAGCAGGTGTTCGATGAACTCTTTGAGACCTTCAAGACCAAAGGCTATACGGCCGAGGACTTTGAAGGCGGTTGTGCCCTGTGTGGCGAGGCCAACGAGTTTGCACTCGACATCATCTTCGACAAGGTTGGAGAAGCATTCCCATGCATCGAGAAATTCGAGCAGAACAGCATGACGAGCAAACTGTATCGGCTGTTGTTCGAGCGATTTGAAAAAGAAGAAAACTTATGAAAATAGCAATGGCGCAGATGGCTATCGGCGAGGATGTTGCCGAGAACCTTCGCAAATCGATACAATACATAGAGGAGGCGGCAGGGAAGGCGGACTTCATCTTCTTCCCCGAACTGCAACTGACTCCATTCTATCCGCTTCATCCCCTGAAGCATTGGGGCGTGGAGAGGAAGGAGCTGGCTTTTACATTCCAGTCGGAGGAGGTCAAGGCGCTACGCGATGCAGCAAGAAAAGCTGACATTTGGGTTTCGCCTAACCTCTACATGGACGATTCGTTTACCAATCCGCTGTCGGGTGTAACCTACCCCTACTATCGCGACATGAACCTTGTGTTCAATCCCGAGGGCAAACTGGTGGAGACAGCCAGCATGGTGCATGTGCTGGGTGTGGAAGACTTCTGGGAGACGGATTACTATGACCCGTCTGACGATGGATTCAAGGTGGTGGAGACACCGATGGGCCGGATTGGCATCGTGATCTGCTACGACCGCCATCTGCCCGAGAGCATCCGCACCTGTGCCCTCAAGGGTGCCGAACTCATCATCATCC
>JAUNCV010000233.1:1579-1963 GCA_030526445.1 Bacteroidales bacterium
GTCAACATGAAGAACGAGCCGATGGAGATGTTCATGCAGGAACTGCGCGTGCAGGCCTTCCAGAACAATGTGTTCATAGCCATGTGCAACCGTGTGGGCCGTCAGGAGCATGCAGAATTTGCGGGCGAATCGCTCATCGTGAATCCCGAGGGCGAGGTCGTCTTCAAGGCCGACGACAGGGAGCAGCTTATCATTCAGGAGATTGACCTGGAAGAGGTGCATCGTACAAGGAGCAAGCGTCCGTACATCCGCACGAGACGTAGTGATGATTATTATAATAGAGAATGGTAATGCAAGACTTTAAGACTGCTTTCCGCTTGTCGCTGCCGGTGCTTGGAGCCTATTGGTTCTTGGGCATCACCTACGGACTGTTGGCATCGAGCA